>NZ_JBKGGX010000005.1:0-270733 GCF_052041925.1 Pseudomonas sp. SMN5 | reverse complement strand
GGAAACCTTCGCCTACGACGCCGCCGCCAACCTGCTGGACGGCCCGCAGGCAGGCGCCGGGCGGGTGGTCCACAACAAACTGCTGACCTACCAGGACAAACGCTACCGCTACGACGCCTTCGGCCGCCTGATCGAAAAACGCAGCGCCGCCCGCGGCCTGCAACGCTTTGCCTACGACGCCGAAAGCCGCCTGAGCGAAGTGCGCAACGAAAACGGCAGCGTTGTGCGCATGACCTACGACCCGCTGGGCCGGCGCATCGCCAAGACCGAGCACGACACCCACGGCTACCCGCTGGGCGAAACCCGCTTCACCTGGGACGGCCTGCGCCTGTTGCAGGAAAGTCGGTACAACCAGACAAGCCTTTATCTTTATACGGATAACACCTACGAACCCCTTGCACGGGTCGATGGATACGGAGCGCATCAGAAAGTCCGGTATTACCACAACGATCTGAACGGCCTGCCAGAACAACTCACAGAAGCCGACGGACATAGCGTCTGGCAGGCTCGCTTTGAGGTGTGGGGTAACACCCTCCAGGAAACTCGTGAAGCCTACTTCATCGAAGAGCAGAACCTACGGTTCCAAGGCCAATATCTTGATCGAGAAATTGGACTGCACTACAACGTTTTGAGGTTCTACGATCCCGACGTGGGGCGCTTCACTACGCCCGATCCGATAGGTTTGGCGGGAGGCCTGAACTTTTACGCCTATGCACCCAACCCTATTGGCTACGCAGACCCTCTGGGCCTTGCAGTCGACCCTCTGATAAAACTGAAAGAGCGCGGCTATACAGGCGTTACTAAGACGCCCGGTGGAGGGCTCGACTATTCTGAAAGTAACGCGCTTTACAACAAAAAGCCCGGAGTGAACCCAATCGTCAGAATTGAATACACCGGGGACTATGGCAAAGACTTCGAGGCTGCAAACAAGGCAGCCAAGCTGAGTCAGAAAACTACGCCGTCCGGCCACGTGTGGCATCACCTGGATGATTACGATCCCAAGACCAACACAGGCACTATGCAGCTCATCAAGCAAAGCGCCCACAACGGCATAAGCCATAATGGCGGGGTAGCTCAATACAAAGCAGCTACCGGCAAGGCCTATACCCACCCAGCTCGTTTCAAGAGCAGAACAAAAGGAGCATCCAAATGCGGTTGACCCTCGAAGACTCCGAAAACGCCCTCTCTGTGCAGGAGCTGAATGAGTTTCAAGAAAAATTCAATGTGGAATTACCGACCGCCTTTAGGAACTTCTATTTAAAGCACAACGGCGGAAACTTGTCTGAGAGCAACAGCGAAAATGAATTTTTGTTGGGCGGATTCACCCCGATCAAGTACGGAGAAGCACCTATCGAAATCGTCTATCGCGACCTGACTGACGACGTCCCCTCGTTAAAAGCAATGATCCCCTTTGCCTACGATCAGGGTGGGAACCCCTTTCTGCTGTCGGTAAAAAGGGATGATTTCGGAAGCGTTTATTTGTATTTGATGGACGAAGAAGATCTCGCGTTCGTATGCGAATCGTTTGAGGAATTCCTCACTGAACTCACAAGCCAATAGCATCATGAGTATGCCTTTTAGAGAAACTTATCCTCCGCATGAGCATCGAGGACAATGCTGCGGGCGCACCAAGACGAGGCCCCTCACGTGGTGCAGAACGACGCTCGACGTTAGCTCACGGCGCGGTAGTCAGGCAGAAGGGGAATAAATGAGCATCCTCAAAAGCCTGGAAGCGGAATTACTGAAGGTACTAGAACAGATCAGATTGCCCTCCGTTGGCTTGAAAGCCAGCAAGAATAAGCTTGCTTTGTCTACCGCCAAGGAAAAGCTCGGAGAAATCTACGTTCAACACTTGAACAAAGCCGACGGCTATTACGCAGGGATGGAAATTTTTACCTGCGAAGCGCTCACCTTCTGCAGAAACCAGGCCCCGCCCTATGAAAGCCGACTGCTGAACGCCTACTTTCTGTCGAAGAGCTCCCTATCGGAAGACAAAAAAGAATTTGGCGATGAGCTGGGCGGCATCATCAGAACCCCAGCGTCCAATGAAGTCAGTGCCACGGTTAGCAAAATAACCGAACGGCTGACAAAGACTTACCTGACCAAGGCAGAGAACTGCATTCTCGGCACACTTTCACTGATTGATGACGTCCTGGCCGAACCTGACACCTACGCGTTCCCATTCCTGACGATTCTCTTCGCAGCGCAGAAACACGAACTGAGCCTGGATTCGCAGGTGCTGAAAAAAGCATTCGCGACCAAATCAATTTTCGGCAACAAGCAGTTCGATCTGGCATTGGCGAACAAGTTACTGGCTGGAGGATAAATCAACGTGGAGGAAGCTGGGCGGTCCGGGGGCTGAGGCCCTTTTCTGCAATCAATCTCTACTCGCATAGGAGATCGATAGTGTTCGAAAACAGGTTCTCACATGACGAAGCAGCTCTTACCCCAGCGGATCTGGATCATCTGGAATTCGCCATCGGCAAGAAGCTGCCAACGTCCTTCAGAAACCATTACCTCAAGTACAACGGCGGCATGCCGGCGCGGGGGTACTGGGTCGGCGAAGATGACTTCGAACCCATCGAAGTGGCGGCCTTCAAGCCGATACCATTGGCGACTCCACGGTGCTCTCCACCTATCAGCTCATGCTCAAGAACCAGGTGCTGCCAGCCCACCTGCTGCCCTTCGCCAACGACTGGGGTGGTAATTTCTTTTGCCTGAATCTGGACACCGGGGCCGTCAGTTACTTCACGACCGATAACTTTGACAGCGATCTGAGTCCTGAGGAAAACCAGGCCAGATCAGAAAGGCCGCTCTGCTCGGATTTTCTGCGATTCGTGCAAGGGTTGGTCGATGAAGAGGATGTGGGCGAAGAGTAATGGGCCGACACCGCAAGATTGACCGGAACGCAGAACCCTTTGTGGCGAGGGAGCTTGCTCCCGCTGGGTGGCGAAGCCGCCCTAAAAGGGTGGCCGCGGCCCTTCAGGTAAACCGCATAACCCGGGTCTGCGACGGCTGCGCCGCCGAGCGGGAGCAAGCTCCCTCGCCACAGGGGCCGCGGGGGTCTTCTGACAAGTGTTCAGCTTGTCCACTTAGCTCGTGCCAACCCATACCACTGCTTAGAGACAGACGTTGCACTCCGTGGGAACGAGCCTGCTCGCGATGGCGTCGGGTCAGTTGCATCAGTGGTGGCTGACACGCCGCTATCGCGAGCAGGCTCGCTCCCACAGGGTTTTGGGGTGGGCTGGGATTTGTGCGCACACCGCTTCAGAGATTGGCCGGCACGAAGTCCGGGCCGCCCAGTTTGTCGCGCACCGTCACTGCCGAGCGCATCAGCGGGGTCCACATGCCGTCCGGGCTGTTCCAAGTGGCGCCGGCCCAGCGGGTGTCGGCGACGAGTTCAGCCTTGTGGCTTTCCAGCAGACGCTTGAGCGCCACGCCGACGCTGCCCATGTCCACGTCGAACAGATCGCCATATGGCCCCAACGGTTGCTTTCGCTGTTTGTCCTGGCAGAAGCGGTAGTACCAGACCCAGTCGTGGGCGATGTAGATCGCTCGCGTGCGGTCCGGGTAGGTCGCCAGCAGGGTCAGCAGGCCTGCAACGAAACGCTGGGGGAAAGTGGCGTCGTGGGTCTGGCGCCAGTACGGCAGGATCAGCTGGTCGAACGCGGCCACCACGTTCTGCGGCTCGTCGTTGTCACTCTTGGCCTCGAGAAAGTAGAACGGCTCGCCCACCAGGAATTTGTCCAATTCATCATTGGCCAGCGCCAGCAGCAGCACGTTATCGAGCGGGTTGTTCATTGGATTCTCACTACGTCTCGGGTCGTCATCAGCGTGTTGATATCGTTGCCGTGGGCGATGGGCACGTTGTCCAGCACCGCTTCGCGCATGCCGCCCGGATGGGTCAGGCCGCCGGGGCGCCAGAGCGAGTTCACGCCGCCTTCGTTGCCGGTGGGCATCAGTACCTTGGGGTTGTCGAGGTTCATCATGTAGATGTCCTTGCCCACCAGCGATCCCGGATCGTACCCCAGGGCCGACTCCAATACCGAAACGTCGCCGGTTTTCTTGTACTCGGCAACCACCGCGTTGAGGTCGGATTTTGCCATGACGAACTTGTTCGGGTTGAACGAACCGTACTTGGGGTTGGAGATATCGTCGGCGGTGAACAGGAAACTGCCGCCCTCGTCCTCGAAGGTCTTGAGGTGCTTGTCGATGTACGGGCCTTCGAGATAATCGCTCGGTGGCGGGCGGCTGCCCTTGGGGATGGCCATGATATCGGCTTCGGTCATGCCCGCCTTGTACGCCGCTACCCGAGGCTTGGGCGCCGCACCGATCTTGGCCATTTTCGGCCCCAACCCCAACAACGCCATGCCGGCGATGCCCTGCAGCAGGTCGCGATAGCCTGGGCCGAGGCGGTCGCCCAGTTCGCCGAGCAACGCCATGCCGCCCATCATCGCGCCGCCGATCACCACGAACCCGGCAAACGCCGCTGCACCGGCCATGGCGGCCAGCACGGCAGCGGCGCCCATGGCGACCATGCCCAGCGCTTCAAGACCAGTGTGCAACCAACCTTCGATATCCAGCACGAACGCCATGCTGACCGTCGGCCCACCGATAAAGGTATTCGGGCTGCCGGTCTTGATGTGCGCACCGCAGACCATCTTGCTCTGCAACCGGGCCGCCGGTTTGCCGTTGATGAACACCGTGGCGCTGCCTTCGGCGATCAGCACCGGGAACGGCCAGACCGGATGGTTCATCGGCAAACCGCTGCACCCGGCCGCCACGTCGAGCCCGGCGCGCATCGCGTTGCGGTTGTTGATCTGGACGTTGAAGCTGCCCATGATCAACGCCCCCGTCGTGGGCTCGGGCAAGTTGAAAATGGTGTTCAGGCCCTTGAGGATCTGGAACATCGACAGCCCGCCCGCCGCAATCGAACCGGCCATGATCGCCAGCGCCACGCCGCCCGTCGCCACGGTCGCGGCCACCACCGCAGCACCGATCAACGCGCCGGCCACGGCGCCCGCCACCATCGCGGCCACACCAAACCCGTGGGCTATCTCATCGCCGAGGCGAGCAGCGGCCAACATATCCATTGCGTCAGGTCTTCCGAAGGTGATCAGGCGTTGGGCGGCAGGACCTTGAATGAATGCATGGCCGCCTTCCAGGCCGGCTCGTGGTACACGAGATCGTTCGGCGTGGTCGTCAGCGTGGTGATCAACCCCACCGGTTGGCGATCGATGAACACCTGGCGCAACATCAACTCGCGCCCTTCGCGCTGCCAGCTGTAGTCGAGCAGCACAGCGGCGCGGTCATGCAGCAGGAAGTCCCAGCGCTTGATCAGGTTGAACCCAGGCAACTGCTGCTTGGCACTTTCCAACTGCTGGTCGACATAGTCATTGAACGGCGTCTCACCCCGGCTCGGGTCGCGGCTGATGACGAAACTGGCTTCCTTGGCGCCACCGACCGCCGGCAGCTTGAAGATATTGATGCTCTGGTCGTGCCAACTGTCGGGGATATCGAGATCGGCTTCTTGAAGGCGATAGAGCGTCATGATGTGGATCGTTTCCAAGGCAAGGGTGGGCTCAGCATGCGGCAAATCTTCAAGTAATGATCGGTAACAATCAAGGTGATTGAACCAGCCGTTACCGAGGCCATGACGCCCTTCTCACTTTTGCCACCGAGCCCAGCCAGCCCAACCGACCACCGCCACCCAATCCAGAAACTTCACCGCCCCTGTGGCGAGGGAGCTTGCTCCCGCTGGGCGGCAAAGCCGCCCCAAAACCCATAATGAATGACTCCAAATAAACAGCCTCAACCGACCCCACGACGGCTGCGCCGCCGAGCGGGAGCAAGCTCCCTCGCCACAGGGGTCGTCTTGTGCCTACAGATAGATGTCCAACCTGTCCGCTTTGCTCGCGCCAGCCCACATATCCTTGCGCCGTTGCCTACAACTACGCCAGAATCCGCCCGCTTGTGCGCCTTGTCTCTGGTCCCTATCGTATCTCCCGTCACTGCACATTCAGTGAACGGGCTTGGCGGCCCGGTATTCGAAAGGCGCAAAAACTCTGCTGTTATGGCGGGTTGCGCAAGGATCCCTTCGGGGATGCCGGGTTCCTTTCGTTCCGGTCCGCCAACCTTGTGTAATCCGTCACCCCACCTGCTTGGCGGCAGACGGTGACGGTGTCTCTTACGAAAGGAGAACCACCATGTTCAAGATCACGCCCAATCCCCCGGAAACGGGCTCCACCTCTCAGTCCGCAAAATCCAAAGCCAAGCAGCAAGACGAAACGACCAAGCGCGTTCTCGATCACTACCTGTCGCCCAAACCGACAAAGCCCAAAGACGAACCCAAACCAGGCCAGTTATTCACCGTCGTGAAAGACATCGACAACGAAAGCCTACTCGCCAACCTCAGCGAAACCCTGGCCTCGGCTGAAGCCATGGTCGACGAACTCGCATTCGATCTGGAAGGCTCACGGCGCAATATCGCGCTGGGCATCCAGCAACTGATTGAGCTGAGTTCATTGATGGCGAATCGGGTGCTGGATAACCTCGATCCGCGGTAGCCATCAGCGGCAAAGAAAGAAGGCATATCCTTCACTTCGCTTTCCATTGCGCGAAGCATGTCTCCTGTGGGAGCGAGCCTGCTCGCGATGGCGTCGGGTCAGCAGCTTCGATGCAGACTGACCCACCGCTATCGCGAGCAGGCTCGTTCCCACAATGAGCAGGACGCTTCAGTCCCTACCACCAGGACGAACCACCCCACACATCGCGCAACTGCGCCGCACTGATAGCGCGCTGTCGCGGATTGAACGCCAGCGCCGAGCGCAGCGCTGACCAGCAGCGCCAGGGCAGGTTGCGTGGTGCCTTGAGTTGGCGGTCCAACCGGGCATCACGCGCCTGGATGGAAGATAAGCGACGAAACGGGTGATCGCCGCTCGCCAGTTCGTACAATGAACAAGCCACGCTGTAGATATCGGCGCTCGCCGATAGGGGATCACCTTCGAGCAGCTCAGGGGCGGCGTAGCCGAGAGTCCAGGCTTTGAGGCGTTTGCGGTCCAGTTGGGGAAGGCGCTTGCAGGGCTGCCTTTGGGCGAGGCCCAGGCCGAAATCGAACAACCGCACGCCCTCATCGCAGAGCATGACGTTGCTTGGCTTCAGATCTCCATGCAAAACGCCTCGGCCATGGATAAAGGCCAAGGCATCAAGCAGCGGCACGGCAATCGCTCTCAGCTCATGCCAGGGCAATCCCTGCGGCTGCTCGCAAAGCAGTTTGTCGAGGGTGATGCCATGCATCAATTCCATGGTGATAAAAGCCTTCCGGCGGGCAGCGTCCACTTCAAAGGTGTACGGCTGCAACAGGTTCGGATGGCGCAGTTGTCGAGTCAGGGCAAATTCGCTGTACAGCAACGCGCTGGCATCAGGTGATGTATCGAATTGCTCACTGAGCATTTTCAAGGCGAGATACGGCTCCGGATCGCCGTACTGTTCGTGCAGCAGGTCCCGAGCGCGGTACACCACGCCCATGCCGCCAGCCCCCAGCAAGCGTTCGAGACGATAGCGTCCGGCGAGTATTTCCGGGCTGTCGCCGGCAGTGCACGGGTTCGAAGCGACGGCAGGCGCACCAGCGGCGAACGCGCAATACGTTGGGAGAGGGTCCTCTTCGCTCATTGGCGAATCACCACGGCCGTCAGGTTATCCCGCGCCGTGCCACCCAGAGCGCCTTCGAAAAGATGCTCCAGTACTCTGCGTGGGGATGCCAGGTCCAATGCGTTCCCCAGGGCTCCAGCGCTCAGGTCCTGATATAAGCCATCAGTACATAACAGAAACGTATCGCCGCGGTGAACGTCCAGCTCCAGCACCTCAAGGTTCAACTCCAGCGTGGCACCCACCGCGCGAGTCAACGCCTTGGCCGCCGGATGGGCACACGCCTCGTCGCGGCTGATGCGGCGCGTATCGATCAATTGCTGTTGCAACGAGTGATCCTTGGACAGCTGATACAACCGTCGACCGCGCCACAGATAACAGCGGCTGTCGCCGGCCCAGATGCAAATCCCACGGTTACCTTCCAGCAACAGCACCACGACTGTGCTTGCGCTAATGCCTGGTTGATCCGCTGTGACGGTGAGTTCATGGGCCAGCCGTCGATTGGCCCAGCGCAGGCACTGGCGCACCGCTTTGGAACGTGCGCTTAGATCCCGGTGTAGCGGCAGGTCCGCCAGGTTGGCGATGACCAGCTGACTGGCGATATCCCCACGCCAATGGCCACCCATCCCGTCGGCAACCGCCCACAGGCCATGCTGTGGGCATTCGAGGAAGGCATCTTCGTTGCGTTGCCGGACCTTACCGCGGTCGGTACGCCCGGCACTGTGCCAAGCGCCGACACTTGGCGTCATAGCTGCACCGGCATTCGAAAGGTGCGCAATACGTTCATGTCAAAGGGGTTCGGCGTACGCTGGCTCGTCAACAGATAATTGGCTCGCAGGCCACCCAGGTCTGCTTTGAGCAGGCGCACATCGCGTCCGCTCAGGTCCTCTGTCTGCATAAGGTCGAACAAACGAAACAGCGACCAGGGCCCGGTATTCTTCTCGATTCCCACGCCCCGCCCGACCGTTTTTTCCAGCACCAAGGCGGTACGCCCGTCCTGTGCTGCGCTTGGCCAGGTGAACGCCATAGGCAAGATCGGACCGTGGCGGTATTCAAGCGTCCTGTCACCGAAGCGGAATTCGGAACGGCTTACCGTTGGATCAAGGGTGTAAGGCTCAAGCGTAAACTGCACCTGCGGTTCAGCCGGGTCCTGGGCGAAAAAGCTACGCCGTATGGTGCGCGCCGCTGCCATTTGGTCCAGATAGGCCCTGGACAACGGCAGGCCCTGGCCGTCGACGCTGCGCAGGCAGTACTGCCCCGCCGAATCGTTGACGAAGGGCCGGATATAACTTTCGAAGAATCGATCGGCAACGCCTTGATCCCTGAAGAACTCCCGAAAGTCGTTGAGCGCGACGTCGCTGGCACTGTGGGCATTGAACGGATATCGCTTGTTGATCGCCTTGGCGTAAAAGCTGTACAGCTCGTTCTGATAACGCTGGTTCAAGTAGCGGTACGAATCGTCGAGCACCAGACGCCAGCTGTCCTCGGCCACCGCGCTGAACCATGCCGCGACCGGACGCGGTAACCGAGCGGTCGCGGCGCGCAGGTGACTCAACGCATCCTGCTGGCCGCCCATACGGTTGCGGGCCAGTTCGAATGCAGCATGATCCGGCGCACCGGCTCGAGCCAGGCTCGCCAGTTGCAGTTGCACTTCGTCAAGCGCCCGCAAGGCGTGGTTCAGATCGGCCGTCGGGGCATTATCGGGTCCCAGCAAGCGATGCAGTGACTCGAAACGTCGCTGCAAGGATTTACGCGCAGTGTCCGGCAGGCTCTCCTTTAAGGACCCAGCGACATTCCCGGCCACAGCAGCGAGCCTCGCAACAGGATGCCCTCCTTCCTCGGTCGCCGGCGCCAGCGTATCGAAGTGTTCGGCAACGGTCGTGATACGAGTGTTTTCACGCACCTGGACCAACATCTGCACAATCGGCGAATGAGCCGAGGCCAGCCCTGCAAGTTGCTCGGCGCCCTGGCCCGCACGGGTGATCGTTTGGACGGCTACCTGGCCAACCGCTTCGCTCCAGCGGTCGGAATAGTCACGAAAATACAGTTGTTCCAACTCGGCCATCAGGCGACGCATGTCCATGTCACTGAGGCCTTCGCCGTCACCCAATACCCAGTTGTCTTGCAGTAACCGGGGGATGAGGGTCGCACCGCGGATCGAAAAGAATTGCTCGTAACCCTGCCGGGTGTAGAAACCGGGGATCACATGGTCGGTTCCGACGAGCAACGTCCCCTGGGCGCCCAAGTGGTGACTGAGCCTGTAGGGCGGCAGATGGCTCGCCTGGTCGCGCAGCATCCTGTACACCACGACGGCCATGGATTCACCGCGCAGGCGTTCACGGGCCTGGGCCACCAATGGCTCATCGAGTGCATGGATGAAGGGTTGCTCCAACAGACGCGCGAAATGCGCGTTCAACCTCTGTTGCCGCGCCGCGTCGGCGGGGTAGCGAAGGGACCAATCGGTGGCCATCCGCTCCATGAGCCATGCACTGTCGCGACGCTCTTTCATGCCTAGCATCAGGTACGCACGCAAGCTGACAAGCAGGTGCTCGCGTTCATCCCGGTTGCTGCGGATGTGTTCTTCCAGCCTTTTTGCGACCCGTGGCAACAGTTGCGTTTGCAACGCATGCCGGTAAGCGTCGTCTAGCACAGCGTCACTGGCCTCACCTTGGTACAGCCCCACGCGTTCGTACAGCGGCACTGTCCTGACGGGTGGGAAAACCTGGGTAGCCTCGAAGCGTGTATCAAGTGAATCGAGCATTGCAGCCCAATCGCCGGTGTTTTTCTGAACAGACTGGAGCTGATCCCAGCGTTGCGCCAACAGACGCAGATTTTCCAGACGCTCGTGATTGACCGCAAAACCCTGTGTCCACAACAACCCGAACAGGCCAGGAATCGCCAACCCAGCGAAGTACAAGGCTGACTGCCCCCAGTAGAGGCGTCGGCGCCCGCGCTGATCGAGGTCGGCCAAGTCGGCCTCCGGGAAAATTACCCGACTGAACAAATGATGGACGAATCGCCCAGGCCGACCAGGCGCAGCTCGGGCGTTCGCTCGCGTCTGTCCGCCGACCGAGTCCGGAACCAGACTCGAAGACGGTACGCAGGTCAGATAGAAGCCGCGCAATGTGCAGCCGCTGCCGGTGAATCCTTGTTCGGCCAACAAACACAGATGGGCGCCGATCTGCCCCAGTCGATGGGGAAAATCCAGGATGCTGCCGCGTCGTAGCGAGTCACGCTCCTGCTGCATCCGCGTGATCACCTGGCCATTGAGCCGCTGCAACAGTGCTTCGAACTCGCTACGCAGCAGACTCACATCGCAACCCCGCTGGTCTCGATTGAAGCTGGCGCCCAGCACCTGGTTGTTTTCCTCGCGCGTCAGCGAATCGAAGAACTCATTGAAGCCGGGCACTCGGTCCGCTTTGCTCAGGATCAGGTAGGTCGGCACATCAGTGTGTAACCGCCGTCGCAGTTCTTGCAGACGTCCTCGGATCTGCCGGGCCAAGGCGTCGACTTCACTCTCGCTGCCCGACAGCAGGAGGTCGATAGGCACGGTCATCAGCACACCACTCAAAGGGCGTCTGCGGCGACGCTTGCGCATCAGCTCGAGCAACGCAGCCCAGGCACTGTTGTCGACGTCGTTGTCCGCCTGGGTCAGATAGCGCCCGGCGGTGTCGACCAGCACGGCGTGTCCGGCGAAAAACCAATCGCACTGCCGGGTAGCGGGCAGGCTGTCGTGGGTTTGCTGGTCGAATCCGCCTTGGGACAGTTCATGGCCGCAGCTACGCAGCAGACTGGTCTTGCCGCTGGCTGGCGGCCCCATCAACAGGTACCACGGCAGGTCGTTGCGCCAGCGTCCGCTACGTCCGGGATAAAGACTGGAGGACCTCAGCGCTCTCAACGCCTTCTTGAAGCGCGAGCGCACCTCGCGTCGCTCACTCTCAACCCTGGCTTGAGACACCTCGCAGGTGTCGTTTCCACCGAGGCTCGCGGACGATTTCCCGCGCCCATTGAAGAACACCATACCCAGGCCCCAACCCAGCACAAGCACAATGATGCTCAGCAATCGCGCCGTGGTGCTCGCCCAGAATCTGTAGTCATTGACGGCCACCAGTGGCCCGACGAACCACACCATCAGCGCGACCCACGACACCAATAACAGCGTCCAGACCCAGGTCTGGCGCGCCCAATCCACGGTTTTGCGGTAAAGCAATTTCATGACACGTCCCTGTTTACGACCGCAGCCGAGCGGTAGCCGGTCCTGGCAATAGATAAGGTTGAAGCACGTTTTTACGATGCTCGCTCAACACCCAGGCGAAGCTCGAATACATCGTTCCCAGGCAGATCGCCGTGAAAAGCGCCACGGCCCAGGCAGGAGCCATGCGCATCGGTTTGCGTCGGTTTTCATCGCGCATCTCACCGGGCGGTGATAGCTCGGGGGGCACCCCGCGGACTTGGCGAATCAACCGATACAGGGCATCTCGAAGACTTTCCAGCTCCAGTATCCCGCGCGTCTGAACCCGATACTTGCCCTCGAAGCCAAGGGCCAGGCTCACATATAGCAGCTCGAGCATCGCCAGATGTTTGATGGGGTTTTTCGATAGGCGCTCGAGCAGCTGGAAAACCTTCTCGCCGCCAAACGTTTCGTTGTGGAACGTGCTGAGCATACTCATCTGCGACCAGCCACTCCCAACACCCCACGAGGTCGTCACGATCGCCTCGTCAATCACGGTGCAAAGCACGTAACGAGCAGCAATTAACTGGCTGCTTTCCACGCCCTTTTGCACTGCGTGGGCCTCGAACTGCTCCAGGCCCTGACTCAGTTCCTGCTTGAGTGTCTGCAAGTCCTCGCGTTCGCCGCCACGCTTGAGCTGGATCACTTGCGACAGCAACCCGGACGCTGCCGCGACCAGTGGATTGAGGCTGACATTCGATGATTGGAGGCGCGGCTGGTGCGCCGCATAGATCATGCGCTCCTGTAGCTGTTCCATGCGTGGCGGCGCGGCGCCGTCGGTCAGGGGCCCGCAGACGGGGCGCTGTCCATGATGATCGAGCAGGACAGTGGTTTCGTCCTGGGGATTTTCCGTATCCATTGCGTTCAATTCCTGATGGCCCAAAAGTTCAGTTCAAGCCCGGCGAAATCGCCGCTGACATGAAATGCGAAGCCTGCGCAGCGCTTGAGCTGAACCAGGTCTTCGGGGCTGGGCTCGAGAATGAAATAAGTCTTGTTGGCGTGGAAAGCGATCTGCCGCGGTGCAACGGGCAATGGCCTGAGCGGGATACCGGGCAGGTGCAGGTTGACCAATTGGCGGATGCGCTCTACCGAACTGATCTTGAGATGCGACGGCAACCGCTGGCGCAGCCCTTCGCCGTCGCAATGGGCACTGGCCGCCAGTACGAACGAGGCCGAGTCCAGCAGCGAAGGGTCCTTTAGCTGTGAGACGAAGATGCCGTACTGGCGTGCCTGCAATTGCAGCTCGATGGCATGCTGCTCGAGCACCATCGCCAACACCTGCCGGATCGCTTGCATCAGGCTTCGAAAACACGTGCCTTGGTCGAGGTGCCGGTAACGGTTGTCGAGCGGCGGGCGTTTGCTCTCGCTGGAAAACGTCGACAGGTCTCCCAACAGCGTCAGCAGCGCCTGGTACAGCGTTTCAGGGTGTACCTGTTCCAGATCCAGATAGTGGCGCAACAGCAGTTCGCTGCGGTTGATCAACTGCAACATCATGAAATCGCCGACCTGAGCGCCGCCGACTTTGCCGTTGGAGCGAATCCGCTCGGCGAGGCTATCGCCACGGTGGCCAAGCATGCCGATGATTTCTTTCAGGCATGACTGTAGAAAAGGGGATGAACGCACGTGGATAACGCTCGGCACAAATTCCGGGTCGAGCCGGATAACGCCATCGGCCGTAATGTCGAGCACCTCACAGAGCTTGAGTTTCACGAAGGCATGGTCGCTCTGTTGCTCGCCCAGCAGCAGGCGCAGGTCCGGTCGACCGCAGCTGATCTGGCTCCCGCCGGCGCTTGCGGCATTGGAGTCGATCACCTGCGTGTCGTATGTGGTATAGCGTGCCAGTACGTCGGACTGTTCCGGACTTCTGGCCTCGATGTGATTGCCGGTCACCAAAGGCAGCGCAAGGTAAACCGGGGTGTTGCGGGTGTTGGACGGTATTTCCAGGATCAGCGGTTCGGCGTTGCCTCCCGACTCGAAGAGGCTGCCGTCTGGCAGCACTCCGCTGGCCTGGCTGACCACCAGCTGGCCCATGTTGAGAAATTGCCGGTCGATTTCCAGCGCCAGGAATCCCCAGGCATAGCTGGACAGCAACCGGGTGCGCGCCCTGAGTTGATGATCGAAATAGCGGTCGTTGTGTTGCAGATGCTGCGGGCGCAACAACATGCCTTCTTGCCAGATGACTTTATCGTGGTTCATTGCCCGTCCTTTTGGCCATTGCGACAGGTGTCCTGGAGATCCCATTCTGATCCAGAGTCAGATGCGCTTCAGTCAGCTGCTGCGCCGCGATCGGCAAGGTGTAGCGCCAGCGGACATGCGGCAGGTCGCGGTAAGCGGCCAGCACGCCGACGTAACGCCCCATACCCGAGATACTGAGCCTGAGCTCCACCGTTTCGCCGGGGCGCAGTTCTAACTCTTCGCTAAAGATCAGGTCGGGCGACAGGGTATCTTTCGCTCGCTCATAGAGACTCAGGAAGTCCGCGTTCTCGAACGCCACTGGATGCTTGAGCTCGAACAGTCTCACCACCACTGGCGATGGTCGTGCGTTGATATCTGGATTGAGCTGATCACTGGTGACCAGCGTGAGGTTGAGCTTGGCCATCGTCGAGAACGGCGACAGCACGGCGCACCCGCTCAAAAGCAACGTCGTGGCAAGCGTGGTCAAGGTCCTGGATAAAAACATCGTGCAATGAGCCATGGTCGTCATCCGCGGTACTCGGTATGCAGGCTGGACACCAGGCGAACCTGCTCCTCGTAGGCGCGGGAGAAATCGCGGGCCAGCACCCGCTCGGTCCAGTCGTCGTCCTGGCACAGCCCCTGGTGATACCGTCCATAAGCCTTCCAGTAGTGACCCGAGGTGGTAATCAGCGGTTTATGTTCCCGCTCCATGCGGAGGATCAATTGCCGGGGCGAAAAGTGCTCCAGCGTCGCCCGCAGGGTGGCCCGGCTGGCTGAGAGCAGAGCCACCTGGTGGGCTTGCAGGTCACGGTGGGCCCGGGCAATGACCTGATCGGCCGGCAATACGGATGGCGTGTCCGGAAGCAACAGCCTCTTCAACGCGAGAAGCGGATCGTCGGTACATTTCAGCGCGCCCTGCTGTTCGTCATGAATGGGCGGATCAGACAGGCGCAGCTCGTTCTTCAACTCCGACTGAGTGCGCAAGCCCTGTTGCAAACCATGGACGCTTTGCTTGAGCAACTGCGCTGCGCTGATCGCCAGGGCTTCACGCGCTTTGTCGTCCAAGCGCTCAAGGTCCAGGCCCAAGGCAGCACCGAATCGCTGCCAGAACGCTTCGCATGGGTGATCGGCTGCAATGACGGTCGGAGCTGGCTTTGGCACTGGCTCGAAGGGTGCCTCAGTCAGCTCCGGCAGCGGCAGGTTTTCCATGTCGACGCGGGCGTAATCGGCACGACCGAACGCATCAGGCAGCACGGCAGCGGGACAGATCAACTCGTCGATGTCACCAAAGGCACGCTCCTGCTGATCCAGCGCCTTCAAAGGATCGAGGGTCAGAAATGCGTCGTCCGGGATGAGATCGCCCATCGGAGTTGTACGCCCGGCTCCCACGACACCGCCAGTATTCCCCGGGACCAACCGCGCCACGACCTCCATATCTCCCAAGACGTAGACATCGCCGTCCTGTACGCGAACCGGCTTGCCCTTGGACAGACGCACCCCGCTGGCCCGGTGAACGGTACCGTTGCCGCTGGTATCGGTCAGGAAAAATGCCCCCTCGCGGAAGGTGACCAACGCGTGCCGCTTGGAAAGCACGCGTCTTCGGTCGGGAATGACCCAATCGCAACCTTCGCCGCGTCCGATCACACCACCGGCTGGCCCAAAGGTTTTCCGGCATAGCTGCGCTGGGATGAATTGCCCGGTGCTGAGCACCTCGAAAACAAGTTCCATCTACACAAGCTCCTTGCGATCAACTGCCACGGTTAACCGCCTGCGGATCACCCAGAGGGCGATAATCGCTGTCGTTGAATTTGTAGTTGCTATTGCAGCCACCCAGGGCGATGAGCAGGACGAAGGGCAGCAGGACGGCTTGCCATGGAAAGACAGGCATCGGAATCTCCGCAGATGAAAGGGCCAGGGGTATTGGTAGAAATGGGCAAGTGGCAGGTTCAGCCATCGAAGTCCCTGCGTTCGATCTTCAGACGGGTCAGGCGGTAGAGCAGTGTGCGCAGTGGCAAGCCCAGCTCGCGCGCGGCACGGGTCTTGTTGCCGTTGTTCTCGCGCAGGCAATCGACCAGCAGGCGACGTTCGATTTGCGCCAGCCGTTCACGCAGGCTTACCTGGCCACGTCCGGGTGGGCTATCGATGTGCAAGGAAAAATGCTCGACGAGCAGTTCGCCGCCCTCGCATAGCAGCACGGCTCTTTCGACGATGCTCTTGAGTTCACGGACGTTTCCCGGGAAGCCATAGGCGGCCAGATGGTCAAGCGCCGCCGCTGACCAGGACACCGGCCCACGCTGCAAGAGCGCGCAGGCCTTGTCGGCAAAATGCCGGGCCAACTCGATGATGTCCCCTTCGCGCTGGCGCAACGCCGGTAGCAGGATCGGAAACTGTGCGAGGCGGTAATACAGGTCTTCGCGAAACTTGCCCTCTTCCATGAGCTGCTTCAGGTCGCGATGAGTGGCGGCGATGATGCGCACGTCCACGGTGTGGGTGTCATTGCACCCCAAGGGTCGGATTTCTCCCTCCTGCAATACACGCAGCAGCTTGGCTTGAAGGGCCAGCGGCATGTCGCCTATTTCGTCGAGCAGCAACGTGCCGCCGTTGGCCGCATCGAACAGCCCGGCCCGGTCTCGGTCCGCACCGGTGAACGCGCCTCTGCGATAGCCGAAAAGCTCGCTTTCCAGCAAGTTCTCGGGTACTGCAGCGCAATTTTGCACGATGTATGCCTTGGACCGCCGCGGGCCATGGTCGTGGATCGCCCGGGCCACCACTTCCTTACCGGTACCGGTCTCGCCTCGCAAAAGCACGGTATAGGGGCTGTGCAGCACCTTATTGATCAGCGCACAGGTCTTGCGCATCGCCGCGCTCTTGCCGATCAGGCCGAAGCCATTGCCGCCCGACAGGGCCGGGGCAGGCGGCGCGGGTTCGTCGACGGAACGGCGCGGACGCTGCAGCAAATGCATCTGCCCGAGGGCGAATGCCCCAAGTTGCGTGAAGGAGTGAGCGTACCCTTGCAGGTCCAGGTGCTCGGCACTGGCACACAGCAACAGCCCTCTCGTGCCGTCCTGTGGATTGACGAGGGGCACACAAAGCAATGACTGCCATGGCGTGGCCCGAGGTGGCAGGAAACGGGTCTCGTGCAGGCTTTCACCTAACGCATCAAGGCACACGACGCGGTTCTGGCGCAGGGCGTATTGCAGCAGTTGCTCATCGTGATAATCGGACGGCAGGTCGCTGCGATCACGAAAGTGCAAGTGACCTTCGAGGCATTCGGTGTTCAACTCAAGGCGAGTGCGGTTTGCATCACAAAGATACAGCTGCACCAACTCGCAATCGCTGAGTCGCGCCACGCCTTGGATGAAGACTTCCACCAACGCAGCGCCGTCCGTAGCCCCCGAAAGGCTGGCAAACTGCTCCAGGAGCGCTTCTGCATAGGGCAGCGGATGCGCAATCTCTCTCAACATCGCACCCACCTCAGCTGAACTCACACACGACGCCCGCATCGCTGTCGAGCGTGGCATGTACATGCCGCACCTGTTCCTCCCCCGCCATGGCCGCCAGCAATCGGTCAGCGACCAAAGGCGTCAAGTGCCGGTCCAGCAAACGGTCAATCAACCGTGCGCCGCTGTCGCTGCGTGTGCATCGCTCGACCAGATGTCCCACCAGAGTCTCACAATAGGTGAAGCCCATCTGGCGGCGATGCAGCCGCTCGCCCCATTGATCGAGCTTGGCTACCACCAACTCACGCAGAACCGCCCCATCGACCGGTAGATAGGGCACCACGCACATACGCGCTAACAGTGCGGGCTTGAAATGCTGACTCAATATCGGGCGAATTGCCTCCTCAAGGCGCTCGGCACTCGGCGTCTCATCGCTTTCGCACAGTTCGGCGATACGTTCGCTGCCCAGGTTGGACGTCAGCAAAATGAGGGTGTTACGAAAATCGATTTCCCGTCCTTCCCCGTCATTGGCCAGACCTTTGTCGAAGATCTGGTAAAACAGGTTCAACACCTCCGGATCGGCCTTTTCAACCTCGTCCAGCAACACGACGCAATAGGGTCTTTGGCGAACGGCCTCGGTGAGCATGCCGCCTTCGCCAAAGCCAACGTAACCCGGGGGTGCGCCGATCAGGCGGGAAACCGTATGTTTTTCCTGAAACTCGGCCATGTTGAGTATGGTGATGAAGCGATCGCCGCCGTACAAAAGGTCGGCAAGGGCATGTGCCGTTTCGGTCTTGCCGACTCCGCTGGGCCCGACCAACAGAAACACGCCCACCGGTGCATCGGTCCGATTCAGGCCTGAAGCGGCGGCGCGCATCGCCCGATCAAGCGCCTGTACGGCCGGTTCCTGGCCTCGAATGCGGGTACGCAAGTCCCCCGCGAAACTGGCGACCTTGGCGTTATGTTCCCGAGCCAGTTGTGCCAGCGGCACACCGGTCCATGCATTGATCACCTCCGCCACCAGTCGCGGGCAGACTTCGAAGCTGACCAGTCGCTCCTGGAGCTGCGCAGCCACCAACAAGCGGTGGGTCTCGTGCAGCGCCTCCTCCAGGGCCTCGACACCTAGAAGCTGATCGCCTTTGATCTCGCGCGCCTCGGCCAACTGCCGTCGCAGTGACAACAGCCGCTCGGCAAGGATGCGCTGCTCGGACCATTGGATTTCCAGCGTCCGATGCTTGAGATCAATGGCTTGCAGGTGTTTCTCCAGCGCGTCCAATGCGTGGGGATCGACCGGTAATCCAGCTTCTGCATCACGGCGCAACGCATACCGCTGGCGTTCGCCTTCAGCCTGCTCGCCACGCAATCGTTCGAGGCTTGGAGGCGCAGCGGCCAAGCTGATGCGCACGCGGGCACAGGCAGTGTCGAGTACATCTACGGCCTTGTCGGGCAGTTGCCGGCCTGCCAGGTAGCGAGCCGACAACTGCGCCGCCGCGACCACCGCATCATCGCGCAGATAAATGCCGTGGCTGCTTTCGTAGATCCGGGCCAGCCCTCGCAGGATCGTCACGGCTTGATCGACGGTCGGTTCGTGCAATTGAACCGGTTGGAAACGGCGGGCCAGCGCCGGGTCCTTTTCGAAATATTGTTTGTACTCGGTCCAGGTGGTGGCGGCGATGGTGCGCAGCTCGCCCCGGGCCAGAGCAGGCTTGAGCAGGTTGGCGGCGTCGCTGGCGCCAGCGTTGTTGCCAGCGCCAATCAGGGTATGTGCTTCGTCGATAAACAGGATGATGGGGCTGGCCGACGCCTTTACGTCGTCGATCACACCCTTGAGACGCCGCTCGAACTCCCCTTTGATGCTGGCGCCGGCTTGCAGTAGCCCCATGTCCAGTGCCAGCAGTTCCACACCTTCAAGCACCGACGGCACTTCCCCGGCCGCGATGCGCAAGGCCAGCCCCTCGACAATGGCCGTCTTGCCCACCCCGGCTTCACCCACCACGATTGGATTATTCTTGCGCCGACGAACAAGGATATCGATCATTTGCCTGATCTCATCGTCCCGACAAAGCACGGGGTCGATCTGGCCCTCGCGGGCCTGCCGGGTCAGGTTATGGGTGAACTGCTCCAGCATGTCGGCGTTCATCGTCGCGGATCGATTGAGGTCCGACTGGGGCGGCTGTAAGGCCAATTCCTTGAGTCGGTCGGCACTCAACCTGCCAAGCAAGGCCTGATAAGCACTGCCCGCATAGCGAAGCGGGTTACGTAGCAACACCAGGACCAGCGCAGCTTGTCCGACCTGGCTCTGGCCCAGTTCGAGATGGGCGACCAACAACGCATCCTGCAACCATTGCACCAGCTCGGGCGCGAACACCGGACTGCGCGTAGTACTGTGTCCCAACTGCGGTTGCAAGGCGGCGTTCAGCTCGCCGACATCTATTCGCGCCTCCTGCAAAGCACGTACAAGCAGCCCCTGCGGACGACCCAGCAGGCTGAGCAATAGATCTTCCACCAGCACTTTGTCCGCGCTGCGGACTATGCACTGCTCGGCCGAGCGCTCCAGGTCGCTTTTCGTTTCGGCGTCCAGCGCCTGGATAAGTTGCTGAAGGTCTACGTTGATCATGTCGTCCATTCCAAATGAGATTTGCTGCCGAGGATCACCACGCCATCCGCACGCTCGCGCCCCAGCCAACTGGTCCATCCCAGGCGACAGGTGTTCTGCTCGCCGATGCGCAAATCGCGTATCTGCTGCTGACACAGGACCAGGCGGATGTCGTATTCCAGCGAGTCACGCAGGGTGAATCGCACCAACGAACACAGCGGCTGGTAACCGATGCCTATGGGCAGGAATTCATGGAAGCGTTGCCAGTCCAGCCCGCTGATATGGATCCGGAACTTGCCACCGCAATCGCGCACTCGTTCGCCGAGTACCAGCTCGCTGCTCAACCGGCTGTTGACGTTCCCAAGGCGATTGCACTGCTCGTCAGGAATGTCCACGCGACGCTCGACGCACTGTTCAAGGTGGACTTCGGCGTGCTTGAAGTAGTAACGCAGTACGGCTTCGATCAATGCAGCCGAATGAGCACGTAGACTCAACAGGCCCAGGTAAGGCAGCAGACGCCGCCAGTTCAGGTGGCCGGCCCTGCGCAGCTCTTCGTCGCCCAGACCGACCAGGGCAAACAGCTGTTGCGAGAACGGGTCTTGCGCCCCTCTTTTAAAACTCGCGCAATAACGGTACTTGCGCCAGATCGGCAGCATCAATCGCTGGAGGCGGTGGTGGAAGATGTCCAGGAAATGCAGCGTCGGATTACTGCCCTCCTCCCCCAAGGCCTGTTCACCGTAGAACGCCGGTAGCGGCGATCCGGCTCCAACCAGGCTCAGCAGATTCAGGCGCAAGCGCGCCCGTAGCTCGCCGTGCTCCTCGAAGAATTCGACGCGGTCAATATCGCTGGCGGGAAACCCCAGGCTCGGGTTGGCATGGAATTCCAACCGGTCATACAGCGCTTCGTCATCGAGTTCGGGATGGGCCTCACGCAGCTTATCGATGACCAGCGACACAGCCTGGAACAACGAGTACTCGCGTATTGCTTGTGTCAGCGCGCTCATAGAAGCGGCTGCTGTCCCATACGGGGCGCCCATTGGTACACCTCTCCTTGTGTGCTGGTCACGCGCAGTTCGTGGTACGAATTGAGGCTGGCATACAACGCGAAAAATTCGTTGAGCACTGAAGCGAAGACGAACAAGTCGCCTTCGCCGATATAACCCTGAGGGTCGATGGTCAGCTCCGTACACAGGCCACGAACCGGCAAGCCTCGATGCAGCCGGTCGACAGGCCGATGTCTGATGGACTTGAGCCCATCGAGCAATCGCTTGCTGACCTTTTCCGCCTGCTCATCGTGGTACTGCGCAAAATCGTAGGTTTTGAGGATCACCTTGAGCGCATTGACGTTTGCCAGCGACAGGTAGTTGAGTGACATGTTGCTGATCAATTTCCAGAGGAAGTCGTGACCGAGCGGAGGTGCGAAGCTCGGCGTCACCCGGCCGATATTGCGAAAACTCAAAGACTCCGGAGTTTTTTCTCCAGGCTGGTCGATGTCCCCAGGCCTCAACTGGCGTGGCAGGTCCTGATTGGTGCACATCAGCTCTATGGACAGGGTTTCATGAGGCCTGATGTGTTGCACCCCGAAGCTCAGGCGGGTATCGAGGCCGCCATGCAGTGACGATGGACGCTGGCGGACGCTGTAATAAGGACGGTCCTGGGACACGTCAAAGCTTGCATCGTGCTCGAAGGATTCGAACGGTACATAGATCTGGTGGCCCAACCCACCAGGCTTCCACCCGGTGACGCCTTCTACTGAAAATACCGCGCAATGCTTCTGCTCGTAGTCGGCCGGCAACAATGGGTAGTCGTCCTGCTTGCCATCCAGGCGGATGGGCTGCGCATCATGCTTGAACAGGTTGACAATCGGCGTGCAGTAGAGCTTTACGTTTTCCAGTGTCGGGCGCATCCGCTGCAAAGCACTTGTGCCAATGTCGAAGCGCAGCTCCAGACCGCGCATCTGTTCGAAGCTATCGGCTTGCAAGGTATTGATCACATCCAGGCCGATGACGTCGACAAACAGAAACTTGTCCTGGAATGCAAAATACTCCTGCAAGTAGCGATAACCGCGGAAGGTATTCAGCGGGTAGGGAAGCAGGGCTTCCTCTTCGGCAAACCCTACGGGCCGGACACTGTCGGGCGCGATATTGAATGTGAATGGGGCGCCGTCTGCAGCCTTGAGGGCTGCCCCGGCTCCGTCCAGCGGAACCAACTCGATACGTTCAAGGTGACGTAGCAAGCTGAGATAGAGTGCCTGGCTGATGTAACGCTCCCCAGCCAGGTGCAGACGCAAACGACTCAGTTGGAGGTCGCCAAAATGACCGTCGCAGCACATCTCCAACCGCAGGTTCAGCAGCGAACCTTCGCCTTTAACCGAATAATTCAAGCCCGTCAGTTCCAATGCCAGGAGGTCGATTGGATAACAGGTCAGAAAACGGCAAGAGACCTCTTCGACAGGCTTGCTCTGTACTGATGTATCACGCGCCACTCTCAGCGCAGGGCCGGGGCGCCTGAGCGGGTCGAACTGCAACATGCCAAAGGCTGGCAACGGCCGCATATAATTGGGCCACAACAGCTGCATCAACGAATGACTCAGTTCCGGCAACTGATCGTCGAGCTTCTGGCGCAGGCGCCCCGTGAGGAACGCGAAGCCCTCCAGCAGCCGCTCCACATCCGGGTCTTGTCCCGCCTGCCCAAGAAAGGGCGCCAAAGCAGGATTGCGTTCAGCAAAGCGTGCACCCAATTGGCGAAGCGCAGTCAGCTCGCTTTGGTAGTAATGGTTAAGAGGCATGTGCGGCTATCCCTGTCTGACCTGGACCTGCCCGCCGCCGTCCAGGCATGCGGCGAAACTGACCTGCCGCTTCATGCTGCCAACCTCCAGGACCGCCTCGATGCTGAAGGACAATCGAAGCGGATCGGCGTCACCGGGCCTTGAAGCGACACGGACATTCCTGAGGCGGGGTTCACAGGCCTCGACGAACGCCTGGATCGCCAAGCGGGCCTGACTCCTTGCATCGTGCAGGCCCAAGCGCAGGTCATTGAGATCCGGAAGCCCGAAATCAGCCAGCGTCTGCACGCTACCCGCTCGGGTACTGAGCATCCTGGCCAAATGAGCAGCTACGGATGACGCGACACCGGCCTCGTGACTCATACCTGGCCGTGCTTCGACATCACCACCAAGGCGCTCAAAAAGGCTGCCATAAGTCATGAGGCCGCTTACGCCTTATCCAGCTTGCCGACCAGCGACAAGGTGAAATCAGCCCCCATGTACTTGAAGTGAGGCCGTACATTCAGGCCTACGCGATACCAGCCCGGCTCGCCTTCGACATCGCTGACAACGATCTTCGCCGCACGCAACGGACGACGACCACGGACTTCGGCAGCCGGGTTCTCCTGATCGGCAACGTACTGGCGGATCCAGTTGTTGAGCTCCCTCTCCAGGTCCGTACGCTCCTTCCATGACCCCAGTTGCTCACGTTGTAGAACTTTCAAGTAATGAGCCAAACGATTAACGATCATCATGTACGGCAGTTGGGTGCCCAGCTTGTAGCTCAGCTCCGCATGCTTGTCGTCGGCACCGGTGCCAAAGAACTTGGGCTTCTGCACCGAGCTGGCAGAGAAGAACGCAGCGTTATCGCTACCTTTGCGCATGGTCAGGGAAATGAAGCCCTCTTCAGCCAGCTCATACTCGCGGCGATCGGAAACCAACACCTCAGTCGCAATCTTGGTTTCGATCTCGCCCATGCTTTCGAAGTGGTGCAACGGCAGGTCTTCAACCGCGCCGCCGCTTTGAGGACCGACGATGTTCGGGCACCAGCGGAACCTGGCGAAACTGTCGGTCAGCCGCGTACCCAGCGCGTATGCGGTATTGCCCCACAAGTAGTGCTCGTGGCTGTTGGCTACGGTCTCCTTGTAGGCAAAGGATTTGACGGGGTTCTCGTCGGGATCATATGGATTACGCAACAGAAAGCGCGGCACGGTCAGGGCGATATATCGAGCATCTTCAGACTGACGCAAGCTTTGCCACTTGGCGAATTGCGGTCCTTCGAAGTGGTCCTTCAGATCCTTGATGTCCGGCAGACCCGTGAAGCTTTCCAGACCAAAGAAGCTCGGGCCGGCCGCAGCGATGAACGGCGCATGGGACATGCAGGCGACGCTCGATACGTACTGCATCAATTTCACATCGGGCGCGCTGGGAGACATGAAATAGTTGGCGATGATCGCCCCCACCGGCTGCCCACCGAACTGCCCGTACTCGGCCGTGTAGACATGCTTGTAGAGGCCCGACTGCATGATTTCGGGAGAGTCATCGAAGTCCTCCAGCAGGTCACTCTTGGAGACGTTGAGCATTTCGATCTTGATGTTCTCGCGAAAATCGGTGCGTTCGACCAGCAGTTGCAGCCCGCGCCAGGCTGACTCAAGTGCCTGGAAGTCGGGGTGGTGGAGAATCTCATCCATCTGGCGACTGAGCTTGGCATCGATCTCGGCGATCATGCGGTCGACCATGGCCTTCTTGACCGGCTCGCCGTTGTTATGCGGTTTCAACAGTTCTTCGATAAATGCCGATACGCCGCGCCTGGCGATGCTGTAGGCCTCGTCATCCGGCAAAAGTCGGGTTTGAGCGACGATGCCGTCGAGAATGCTCTGTTCGTTGTGTTCGCTAATTGCTTGCTGTGCTGCACGGGTGCTCATCGATAGCTTCCTTGACTATGGGTTCAGGCGTCCTGGACGGCGGCATTCAAGCCCAGCTCATCCAATATTCGACTGCGCGAATCCTGGTCGGCGAGCACGTTTTCGATCGCTTTTCGAAACGCCGGCGCATTGCCCAGCGGCCCCTTCAGCGCCACCAGCGCGTTGCGCAACTCCATGAGCTTGTTGAGCTCCGGCACCTGGTCGACCAGATTGGCAGGGGTGAAGTCCTTCATCGAACGCACGCGCAGCTGTACGGCCAGATCCTCGGTTTCGCTCTCTTCCTGGAGGCGGTTCGCTACGCTCAGCGTCAGGCTCAGCTCTTGCTTGGCCAGCACTTCATCGAACGTCGTTTTGTCGATGCTGATCGGCTTGCGATCCTCGACGTTGCGTTCGTCCTTGCGGTGGGTGTAGTCACCGATCGCCAACAGCTTCAACGGCAGCTCGATCTCCTCCTGGGCGCCGCCGGTGGCGGGCTTGAAGGTGATGTTGATGCGTTCCTTGGGGGCGATCGAGCCTTCTCTGGCCATGATTTTTTCCTTACGTTCCAGGGCCCGAAGGCCTATTCAATGACCCGTTCCAGGTCGAGATGACACAACCTGCGATAGGTCTCTTCCCTGTGCTCACGTATGGTGTGGCTCTGGGGTAACAGCTCGCAGCAGTTATGGAGCAGATGCAGTATCTGGAGCGCGAGTTCGGGCTCCCATACATGCAGCTCGGCGCGATGCAACATCTGGTCGAGCGCTTCGAGTTGAACCTTGGCAAGTTCGTATTTCCTGGCCGAGAAGCACAGGCGGGCCATTGCGAACCGCCAGAGGAATTGCTCGCGTGCCCCTTGGGCGCTTTGCATTCCTTGCCTGAGCGACCGGATGGCAGGCTTGAGCCCTTCCTGATGCAGGACCGCTTGGGCTTCTTCGAAGGCCTGCTCCCAAGGTGCCTGGTTGTCCCCAATGACAGCGGTATCGGGCGCAGGGCTGGCAGTTCCCAGGTGGGGCTTGACGTGGGTTTCGATCCAGGACCGAGTAGCCGGGTCGGCGAAAGCCCCCCCGTCATGCCAACGCAGGTCAATGACCCCCGGTAGTCGCTCGATGAACGATGCGAAATGGATTTCCACTTCCCGCATGGCTTGTTCGGCCTCCAGGCCTCGCAGACATTCCCAGGCAAGCCTGTGGCCATCGAACCAGAACGGGGACTTCGCCAGGCTGGCCTCGATTTCCACGAGCAGGTCCGCGTAGTGCCCCTGCCGGAAACCGTCCAAAAATCTTTTCAACGTGTCCGCCGGCAGCCCGCGAAGTTGCGTGATCTGTTCGGCGTTCCGCTCGGGCAATACGTCGATGGAGAGCCAGAGCAAGGTTCGATTGAGGCGTAGGGCACGGACATCGGTCGCTTTTTGCTTGAGCCACCAGGCACATAACTGTTGAGCGCCTTCCTGCTGCGCGCGCAGCGCCTTATGAGCCTCTTTTTCGCTTTCAATGGGGGTGCCAGGCGCGAGCAACTGCGTGGCGGCTTGTTTTACCTGGGCCACCACCGCCTCAATGGCACCGGGCTGGGGCAGGTTTTCGGTTGTACGTTGGATCATGGTGTTGAGCCGCCGGCACAGCGGCAACAACAACGGCGCGTCATCGCCCAACTGAGCGCTACAGATGGCCTCGAGGCCTGCAAGTCGCTCCGCCAGATGATGAAATATCGGCAACTGGTCCTTGATCGCTACGTCATCACCCAATGCCTGTTCCAGACGGGGCAGCAACCAACCGATGCTGGCTGCACGGGTTCGATTTCTGAGTGGATGCACCTGTGGCCAATGGTGATGACACAACTGCTGCAACAGGCCGATTCCGGCCAGCAGGCCTCGGTACGACTCGCACTGATATAACGCCCAGGTCAGCCATGCCGCGACACGCAGATCCTTCGACTGGGTGCGCAGCAGTTGCTCGCAGCCTTCAATGACCTTTGACCAGTCGACCTGACTACTTCCGTGCATCGACCCGGCTTTATTTACCTCGCGCTCCAGTGCTTCGTATTCGTTTGAAAAGCGTACATCCACGCCCACAAAACTCTCTTGGGAGATTGGGCTCCTGGCTATAGCCAGATAATGGGTGGACAGCTTTTCGGAATAGGACATTCGCGAGCCTGTTTTGAACTTTCCTAATGGACTTACATGAGTGATGGGGCTATTCGCGTTGAATCTTCGCAACGACTTGTAGGAAGTTTCATCTCATGCCGTCATTGCCCGCCCGACGCCATTCAGCATGGGCTTCGATCTTTCGAACGCCCGGCAGAATGCCAAGATTCAGAAATTAAAAAAGTAGGAAATTTCGCTTTTTCTATAAAAGCTGGAAATCAAATTCGCACTGGAAGTTTCAGAACAGAAATTGTCCCCTTAAATATTGTTTCAATGCCCCAGACGAAACACTTTCTTCACTGAATAAAAACCACACATCATTTTTTCTATGTCCTAAAGGCAAACCGTACCCACGGGATCAGCGACGGCTTCGCCGCCGAGCGGGAGCAAGCTCCCTCGCCACGGGTCGTAGCAAGGTCCGGTTCAGCGGTCCAGCCACCGAGTTCTTCCAGGGGCCATTTGCGGTCAAACCTTTTGGCCGTTTCGATCCCCTTTTGGCCTCTCCTGCCGTTCTCTGAAACGCCCTGCCCCGCAAGACTGTGAGCCAACGATTCAGCCTGCGGAGAACAACAATGCTGACGATCTATTCGGACGATCATCACCTGCACCACGGACGCTGCGAATTGATGGACGGGCAGTTGATGCCCTGTTTCGAGATGCCTTCGCGTGCCGATCACGTGCTGGAGCGGGTCAAGGCTCAAGCGCTGGGGCCCGTTGAAGCGCCGGAGGACTTTGGGTTGGGGCCGATCCAGCGGATTCACACGCCCGCCTACCTGGAGTTCTTCAAGGGCGCCTGGGCGCGCTGGGCTGAGTTCGGGCGCGACGGCGACTTGCTGCCCTTCACGTGGCCGGCGCGGACGTTGCGCACGGTCATGCCCACCAGTCTGCACGGGCAGTTGGGTTATTACAGTTTCGACGGTGGTGCGCCGATCACTGCCGGAACCTGGCAGGCGGCCTACAGCGCCGCCCAAGTGGCGCTCACCGCCCAGGCTGCGATCCAGCGCGGCTCCCGCAGTGCTTTTGCGTTGTGCCGCCCACCGGGGCATCACGCGGCCAGTGACTTGATGGGCGGTTATTGCTACCTCAATAACGCGGCCATCGCAGCCCAGGCATTCCTCGACCAGGGCCACAAGAAAGTGGCGATCCTGGACGTGGATTACCATCACGGCAACGGCACGCAGTCGATTTTTTATGAACGCAGCGATGTGTTGTTCGCCTCGATCCATGGGCACCCGGAGGCTGAATTCCCGTTTTTCCTGGGCTATGCCGATGAGCGCGGTGAAGGCGCGGGTGAAGGCTTCAATTTCAACTACCCTTTGCCGGCCGGCTCAGGCTGGGACACCTGGAGCGCGGCGCTGGAGCAAGCGTGCGGCGAAGCCCAGCGCTACGACGCCGATGTGCTGGTGGTGTCGCTGGGCGTGGACACGTTCAAGGACGATCCGATCTCGCAATTCAAGCTCGACAGCCCGGACTACCTGGCGATGGGCAAACGCCTGGCGGCGCTCGGAAAACCGACGCTGTTCGTGATGGAAGGCGGTTATGCGGTGGCAGAAATCGGCATCAATGCCGTGAACGTTCTCGAAGGTTTTCAAAGCGCCCAATGAGGAAAAACAGCATGAATAAACTCAAGCGTTTAATGGCCCCGGCCCTGTGCGCCGCGCTGCTGTGTGGCGCCGTTCAGGCCGAGGAGCGCACCTTGCGCGTCTACAACTGGTTCGACTACATCACGCCCAAGGCCCTGGACGATTTCAAGGCGCAGAACAGCCAGGTGAAACTGGTCTACGATATTTTCGACACCAACGAAGCCCTGGAGGCCAAGCTGCTGACCGGCAACTCCGGCTATGACGTGGTGGTGCCATCCAACGTATTCCTGGCCAAGCAGATCGAGGCCGGGGTGTTCCAGCCGCTGGACCGCAGCAAGCTGCCGAACTGGAACCACCTCGATCCCAAGCTGATGAAGTTGATCGAGGCCAACGATCCGGGCAACAAATTCGCCGTGCCCTACATGTACGGCACCATTCTGATCGGCTTCAATCCGGACAAGGTCAAGGCAGCCCTGGGCGACAATGCACCGGTGGACAGCTGGGACCTGATTTTCAAGGAAGAGAACATCAGCAAGCTCAAGCAGTGCGGCGTGGCGCTGCTGGACTCGCCTTCGGAGATTCTGCCTCTGGCCTTGCAGCACCTGGGCCTGGACCCCAACAGCAAGAAGCCGGCGGATTACGCCAAGGCTGAAGCGCTGTTGATGAAGATTCGTCCGCACGTCACTTATTTTCATTCGTCCAAGTACATGGCCGACATCGCCAACGGTGACATCTGCGTGGCGGTCGGCTATTCCGGCAGCTTCTCCCAGGCCGCCAACCGGGCCAAGGAAGCCAAAAACGGCGTGACGGTGGACATGCGCCTGCCCAAGGAAGGCGCGCCGATCTGGTTCGACATGCTCGCCATCCCCAAAGGCGCGAAGAACCCGGACGATGCCTACACCTTCATCAATTACTTGCTGCAACCGGAGGTGATCGCGCCGGTCAGCGATTTCGTCGGTTATCCGAACCCGAACAAGGACGCCACGGACAGGGTCGACCCGGCCATTCGCAACAACCCCAACCTGTACCCGACCGAGGCGGCGATGGCGACGCTGTACACCCTGCAGCCGCTGCCCAAGGACGCCGAGCGGGCGCGAACGCGGGCCTGGACCCGGATCAAGTCCGGACAGTGAAAGACTCTGTGAGAGCAAGGTTTGCCCGCGATCAGGGATATGCCTGTGGTGAAGATGCTGTAGGTGCCGCCGTCATCGCGAGCAGGCTTGCTCCCACGGGAGTCCGTGGTGGGCGCGGAGTTTGCGAGCCGCATTAGCCGAAACTGTGGGAGCAAGCCTGCTTCCACAGGGCATACATAGTTACCGCCTCACCCATCTGGCACCGCCCTAGCATGGAAACCCCGGAGCGTTTTGCTGCGGGGTTTCCATGTATCAAGGCAGGGAGCCATAGATGACACCCACCGCTATCACACCGATCCCCAAGCCCGAGACCAGCCCCAGGGATGTCGTGCTCAATCAGTTGCTCGCCGGGCCGACGTATCCGGAGGTCGCGTCGGTACTGCTGCGCGATGCGCTCAAGAAGCTCTACCCCGAGCTGAACCTCGATCCCTATAACACCGTGGTCGGCCAGCCGGCCTGGGACATTGTCGATGACGAAATCGTGCGCCGCCCGACACGCTATGAAACCCTTAGCGAAATGCTGGCCGGGCTGGTGAATGAAAAAAGCGATCCGATGTTGCTGATCGAAGGGTTGCACTTCCTGACGCAACTGCCGCTCACCTCCCCCGACGTGCATTTGCCAGTGCGTATCGACCAGATCGGGCGATTGCTCAACGAACTGGTACCGGCGATGTTGACGGCCTGCCAGGAGCAGCAACTGGCGTACTGGAATGCCTCGCTGGGTGAGGCCGGCCCGCGCTGGCATGAACTCTCCAGCGCACTGCGCAAGGCCTGGAATGTCGGGCATGTAAAAGGCTGGACGTCGGATGAATGCGCCATGGCCAGGCAACTGTTTCAGTATCCTGACTATAAGGACCGCAAGGAGCATGACTCTTACGACAGCCACGCGTACCTGATCGACATCGATAAGGTCGATGGCCCCGAGGTATCGCGGCTGGGCGGTAACTCGATCGTGGTGCTGATCGGCACCATCGACAAAAAAGAGGTCATCCTCAAGTACTCGATCGTCAACGGCTACCAGAAATTCGACTCCCGGCAGGCCCTGGGGCAATCCCTTCCGGACCACTTTGGCAGTGCTACTTACCGCAAGATCCAGTGGCAGCTGTTTGAGCCCGACGGCAATATTTTCGATCACAAGGCCTGCGGGATGATTGCCGAGCAGGTCAAGGTGATCGGTACGTTGCCGCAAACGTGGATGACCTACGAGAACACGCCTGCCGGCGCGGACGATCCCGATGAAGATGCGCTGGTGGCCTGGTTCCAGAAGCAGATGCCGCATTGGCTGATGGCAGCCTCGCCTTCGGATCAGACCTTGTTCGCCCAGCACATGAAAGACCTGTCGATCCTGAACCAGGTCCATGCCGGCAAGACTTACCTGGATGAAATTCCGCCGATTCGTGACTACGCCTTGAACCTGCTGAGGACCCAGATGATCGCGCAGCATCCTGACGCCGCGAAGCTGGACCTGCAAGAACTGGAGATCGAAGTCCGCAGCCCGGTCATCTGGGGTAGTTTCGTGGTACCGGGCCAGATCGACGTCACCCGTTTCAGCCTCGTTGAGCTGGCCTTGCAGAACCTGATCGCGCTGCCACTGGGCGACAAGTCCGTGGTGTTCCTGGACGAGACAGAGTTACCCGAGTGGCTGACCGTCGACTACCTCGAAGGCCTCATTACCCAGGTGGATATCGGCCGCGTATACCCCGAGTTGATCAAGCGCAAACTGCGTGACGATCCGGCGGAGTCGAGCCGCCGTGAAAAGCTGTACATCGAACAGTTGCGCATTCAGCTCCCCATGCTGGCGCTCGAATGCAAGATCCGCGGTGAAGGGCACCTGGACGACCGTGGCTACCGCTACGTCGCCGCCCTGATGGCGAGGCGGGAGGCTGATCGCAAGGTCGACGGCAAAACCATTGTCATACGCAAACTGGCCTTCGTACCCGAACTGCAACTGGGCGACGCCGAAGACATCGTCACCAATATGTTCGTCATCGGCCCCGAGGATTCGAGCGCCGGGCCTTGCCTGCTGTATCGCCCGATGCTGCAACCGCAGTTGAGCCAGTACCCCTCGTTCAGCAACCTGTTGTATGCGATCAGGCAGACCCCTTCGCTACGCCAGTCGGTGCTGGCCTGGTTACCCGACGGGGTACGTGACGACTACGGCCGTTATGTGTTCCCGGACTTGCTGCCCTCGCCCTGGAGCATCGTGGCGTTCGTGGCTGCGCCTTTGACGTCCCTGGCCAATAGCGGGCCCGTCAGCCTGACCGACAAGACCCTGGGGGCGGACTTCCTGACGCAGCTGTTCAAGGCCAACGCCGATGCCATGGTCGAGTTGGCTGATCGTCAGTCGGTTTCCAATCGAGAAAATCGCTGGGAGAGTTTCAAGCGCGCCGGCTGGCTGATATTCAATCTGGCGCTGCCGTACCTGGGCACGGCGGTCGGCACCGCAACCTGGCTCTGGCAAATCCTGGACGACATCGACAAACTGACTCAGCTCAAGGACCCGGCCGACCGGCCAGCCAAATGGGAAGTGTTCACCGACCTGCTGCTGAACGTCGCACTGGCAATCATTACACACGCCATCGACCGCGCCAGGGCCTCCCGAAAGCCATATCAGGCCCAACGCCCACAGGAAGTGCGCGAGCTGGAAAGCCTGCCCAAGCCCAAGCATGAGCTGGTGATAGAGCAACTCGAACCGCTTTCGAGCAAGGCGCTGCCGGCCGAACACTACGAGGCCATCCGTTCCAGCGGCGCCTTGATGGGCCGATCACGCGACAGCACCAGGTTGCTTGACACCTTGAGTATCGACGAACCCCAGGATCCGGGGCAGCTGCAAGCCGAGGGCGCGCTTAAAGGGCTCTATCAGCAGGGGCAGGACTGGTCGGTCAAAATGGCCGGCAGCTGGTTCAAGGTGAAGGTCGAAGGCGAGCTGGTCTCCATCGTCGATGGCAAGGACCCCACCCGCGAGGGACCGCCCCTGATAGGCGACGCTCACGGTAAATGGCACATCGACACGCGCCTGCGCATACGCGGCAGTGGCTCCAAAGCCATCAGGCAGAAAGTCGTGGCCGACGCCCAGCGGCGCCGGATCGATCTGCTGGCGGCGCTGAACAAATTCGAGGAAACGAAACCGCAGAACCAGCAACTGCTGACCATGCACGCCAAGGAAATGAACGAAGCATCGGGGCCTGCCAGGGAAGTGAAGCGCGATGAGTACGTCAGCCTGCTCAAGGCACAACGCGCGAACTACGAACAGGCACTGAAGGTGCTGATGGAGTGGCCACTCTTCCAGTCCAGACCCGACTACCCCCGCACCCGGCTCGGCTACCTGAACGCGCAGATCAACTTCACCTTCGCCGAGATGGAAGCGCTTCAGGAACGATTCGCCCCGGCCATCGGCAAGGCCAAGAGCATGGTCACCTCCAGGGTCAAGGTGCTGGAGCAAGAGCACATCGATGCGGCCCAGAACATGGTCAACGTCGGCGATGACATGATCGAGCGCCTGGACTACATGGAAACACGCTTCACCGAGCTCAAGGAACTCGGCTATGAAGGCTTCGAATTCATCCGCCGGCACCGCAGAAAAATGCCGCTCTACACCGCCGCCGACCTGCGCCTGATCAAGCTGGATATGTACCGCCACCTGTGCCTGTCACTGGAAAGCGTCGAGACGATGCCCGAAGGCTGGGAAGCGCTCAACCAGGTTGTCGATAACGCCACGGTTGCGTACCAGAGCCTGCGCGACGCGATCGATGAGCGCAGCGTGATCCGACTGGACGAGCGAATCGATGCATTTGGCAGCCTGGCCGAACAGTTCGCCGCCATCGATGAACACCTTCACTACCTGGGTACCGAATACCGGGGCAGCGTACTGCCGCAGCAACTGACTCGCCTGCGCACGGGAATCGCTGCGCTCGAGCAGTGGACGGTCTATCACCTGGCGTCTGCCCTGGATGAAAGACGCGACCGGCGAAACGCCGGCTCGCCTTATGAACAGCGCCCCAGGCCCAGGAAAAAATTCATTCGTGCGCGCTTCTGGGGCCTGGTCAGTGGCGAACCGCGCCTGTCCAGAATGATGGAAGAAACCGATTGGCTCGACGTGAAGAATCCGTTCTCGGGAGACATCATCGTCACCTTCCACCGCAAGGAGACCGGTGAATGGATTCCCCATGTGAAACCGGACGCTGCGTCTGCCACGGTGCCGGCACTGGACGTCAGCATCGTCAAGGGTAATAACCTGATCAACGGGCTGACGGCATTTAAGGCGCAGATGGAGGAGGCGGTGAAAAAGCCCGGCCAGACAACCGCCGGTATCGGCATGGTGCTCAACGCTCACGCCGGTCGAATGGAAAAAGTCAGCGCGGCGATCAAAAAAGCGCTCGATCAGGCCCAGGGTGTGGAATCCAACGAAACCTTCGAGCTGCCCGAGGCACAACGGCGCTCGGCAGAGGCCCTGCGCACGCAACTCGATAAGGAAGCGAGCGCCCTGTATGTCCTGGGCTTCGACACTGTGATGAGTGTGATCAAGCAACGCCCGCCGACCATGAGTGGCGTGGTATGGCTCAAGAGTCGCAACCAGATCTCCATCAGCAAAAAGACGAACCGGCAGCGCATCAAGCAGCCGCCCTACGGCTACCTCGACCGCTATGAGATCAAGGACCTGAAGTCCAACAAAACGCTCTGGTTTGCCGATTTCCGTTATTCGACCAACTGGGTGCCCGCCTACACTTTTCTGTCGGCACGCTTGAAAACCGTGGAGCAAGCCAACGAGAGGAGCACCCTTGACGAGGTGAACCAGCCCCTTAGCCAACGACAACTGATCGACCTTTACCGCAGTGAAATTGCGGTGGATCAGGCCAAGGAGGTGTTCTTTCAGAAGAAACACTCATGACACTCAGCGTTGGGCCTGTAAGGCTGTTCACTTAAGGCTTGTCTGACTCATTGTGGCGAGGGAGCTTGCTCCCGCTGGACTGCGCAGCAGGCCCATCACAGCTGGCGGCGTTTTGCCTGCTGAACCGGGTTGCCGCTACGGGGGCCGCTGCGCAGCCCAGCGGGAGCAAGCTCCCTCGCCACAGGTTGGGTGATTGTTGAATGAGCGGCGTTGCACTTCATGGCAGGTCTGACGCCTCAGTTTCTCCAGGCTTTCACCAGGTCCGCCAGCGCCGTTGCAATCGCCGCTGGCGGGACGGCAGCGAAACCCAGTACCAGCCCGGCCCGAGCCTGCTCTGCCGGGGTAGCCGGTAACCAATAACTGCTCAGACCATTGATTTCGACCCCCACCGCAGTGGCCTGCGCGATCAACTGGCGTTCACGTTCAACGTTGTCCACCGGCACCATGACGTGCAGGCCCGCGACGACCGTGGGCATGGCACGGACCCCGGCGATAGCCTTCGGCCAACCGGCCAGCAGCGCATCACGCCGGGCCAGGGCGGCCCGGCGCATGCGCCGGATATGCCGCTGAAAATGCCCGGCGGCCATGAACTGGGCCATCACCGCCTGAGTACTGACTTCCGAGTGGCGCACATCCACCGCACGGCGCCGGGCGAACGCGTTGACCAGGCCCGGCGGCAGTACCAGGTAGCCCAGGCGCAGCGCCGGGAACGCCACCTTTCCAAACGTGCCGACGTACAGCACCCGTCCCTGGCGATCCAGCGCCGCCAAGGGCGCCAGCGGTGCGCCGCTGTAGCGGTACTCACCGTCATAGTCGTCTTCGACGATCCAGCCATCGTTGCGCTCGGCCCAGGCCAGCAGCTCCAGGCGCCTGGGTAGACTCATGACCACCCCGGTGGGGTATTGATGAGACGGCGTGACGTACGCCAGCCGACAATGGCTCAACGAAGCAAGCGCGGAGCAATCCAGGCCGTCGCTGTCCACCGGCACGCCCCGCACCTCAGCCCCGGCTACGGCAAATGCGTGCCCGGCAGCGCGATAACCAGGGTTTTCCACCGCCACCACATCGCCGGGGTCCACCAACAGCTGTGCACAAAGGCTGATGCCCTGTTGGGCGCCGCTGGTGATCACAATTTGTTCAGCCGTGCATTGCAGGCCTCGGGAACTGCGCAGATAGGCGGCGATCAGGCCGCGCAGGCGTGCATCGCCCTGAGCATCGCCGTAGCACAGCTGTTGCAGATCCGGTTTACGCCAGAAAGCCGCATTCAGCTTGGCCCAGACGTCGAATGGGAACAGATCGAACGCCGGCACGCCCACTCGAAAAGCCCGTGGCGGACCGCTGGGTGGCTGGGCCAAATGGTTCTTTTGGACCCGCTCCAGCGCATCACTGTGGATAACTTTACTGGATGGACCCACAGGTAAATCCAGCCAATCTGTGGATAAGGCTGTGTATAAGCCTGTTGAAAACCCTGTGGATATATTTGTGGATATATTTTCCGGCGAAGGGCTTTTCGCGAGCAGGCTCGCTCCCACGTTCGAATGCACATTCCCGCGGGTGCGGGCCTGCTCGCGATGGGGTCCGCCCGTCACCAGAGAAGACAGCTCAGCCACATATGTGCCGTCCCCCACCCGCCCCTCGATGAATCCCTCGGCGTATAGCTGATCGTAAGCGCGCACCACGCTGTTACGGGAGATCGACAACGCCGTCGCCAGGTCACGACTGGCCGGCAGCCGCGTGCCACTGGCGAGGCGCCCGTCGAGTACCCGCGCACGCAACGCCTGGTACAGCTGGCGACTGAGTCCATGACGACGGTCCAGCTCGATTCCGGCGGGGTTGAATGACAGCGGCGGCACGGTGGGGCTCATGACAACCTCGCAATGGTCCTATCGAATTGGCCTGAAGTGGCTCTTACAACAGACCAATAGCCTGCCTAGGATGCTCGCAATCGCCAAGGAAAATCGTCATGTACAACCCCAAAGCTTTCGCCGTGGAGGACCTGTCCGAGCTGCACCGGATGATGGACGACTGCCGCCTGGCCGTGTTGATCACCCAAGGTGAGCACGGCTTGCAGGCCAGTCATCTGCCGCTGTTGCTGGATACGCAACAAGGCCCCAACGGCAGCCTTTATGGGCACATGGCCCGGGCCAATCCGCAGTGGCGCGACCTGCAAGCCGGGGCACAGGCCCTGGTGGTTTTTGCCGGGGCCGATGCCTACGTCAGCCCGGCTTTCTATCCCGGCAAAGCCGAGCACGGCAAAGTCGTGCCGACCTGGAACTACCTGGCCGTACACGCCTACGGCAGTGCCGAGGTGTTCAGCGATCCGCATCGGCTGCGCAAGCTGGTCGGCGCCCTCACCGACCGCCACGAAACCGGTCGCAGCCAGCCCTGGAAACTCGACGATGCGCCGGCCGAATACATCGACAGCATGCTCAAGGCCATCGTCGGGTTCGCCCTGCCCATCCAGCGTTTGGAAGGCAAGCGCAAGCTCAGCCAGAACCGCAGCCCGGCGGACGCCGCCGGGGTACAGAACGGCCTCGCCGCCAGCCTCGACCCGCAGGATCAGGCGCTCGCACGCTTGATGCCCGCCCCCTCGCCCAAGGAGTGAACATGAGCCAGACCCAGATCCGCCTCGTCAGCGCTGACGACCACGCCGCCTGGCTGCCGTTGTGGCAGGCCTACCTGCGGTTCTACAACACCGAACTGCCGGACGCCGTCAGCCAGAGCACCTGGCAACGCTTGCTCGACGAGCGCGAGCCGACCCACGGTGCACTCGCCTGGCAGGGCGATAAGGCGGTAGGCCTGGTGCACTTCATTTATCACCGCTCGAACTGGAGCATCGAGAACTCCTGCTACCTGCAAGACCTGTTGGTGACGGAACAATGCCGCGGCACGGGCGTCGGCCGGCAGTTGATCGAATTCGTCTACCACACCGCCAAGGCCGACGGTTGCTGCAAGGTTCACTGGCTGACCCACGAAACCAACGCGACCGCGATCCAGCTCTACGAGCGCGTCGCCGAACGGCCTGGCTTCATTCAATTTCGCAAAGCCCTGTAAGGAGCGCAGCATGTCGATTTCACTCGCCAATTGGAAAGGTGTCCCGGCGCCTACCACTCGACTGATCGAAGGAAGGTTCATCCGCCTGGAAAAGCTCGACCCGGCGCGCCACGCCGACGGGTTATGGCAAGCGCTCGAAGGCCCCGGCGCCGATCCGAAACTCTGGGACTACCTGCCCTACGGTCCGTTTTCCGAGCGCAAGGCATTCAATGCCTGGCTGGACAACCACGCTGCCCATCTCGACCCGTATTTCTTCACCGTGATCGATCGCGCCAATGAACAGGTGCAAGGCATCCTCAGCCTGATGTCCATCGTTCCCGCGCAAGGCCGCATCGAGATCGGCCACGTAACCTTCGGCGCGCCGATGCAGCGCTCGCCGAAAAGCACCGAGGCGGTGTACCTGCTGGCGAAGGAAGCGTTTGCCCTGGGCTATCGGCGCCTGGAATGGAAGTGCAACAACGCCAACGCCCGTTCGCGCTACGCCGCCGAACGGCTGGGCTTCACCTTTGAAGGCGTGTTCCGTCAGCACATGGTGGTCAAGGGACAGAACCGCGACACCGCGTGGTACTCGATGCTGGATTCGGAATGGCCGGCGCTCGGCGCGGCGTTCGAGCGATGGCTCAGCGACGAGAATCAGCGAGAAGGCGGCCAGGTGCGCAGCCTGGCCGAATGTCGCTCGGCGTGATGAGCGAGCGAGGATCGCCACCGCGCATCGGCGCGCGGTGGCGATCGTTCAAGGTCGATCAGGATTCAGGCGGTTTTCTCGTGGCCAGGAACGGCTCGAGTACCTGCGGCGTCACCCCGCTTCGAGCGTACGGCCAGGCCCATTGGGGTATGGCCCCATGGGCACTGACATAACTGGCGAAATCCAGCCGGCCATGCCCTGTGGAGCTCGCCGAAAAATCGAAGTTATGCAGGAAGTACTGAACCTGTCGGTCGCTCATGGTGAACGCATCCCGGATCAGTCGATGCGCCCGGGCCTCATCATTGACCAGGCTGTCGATCAAGGCGCTGGTGAGCGCCGACTCGCTGTCCAACGAACCTGGTCGCCCCAATGCGAAACGGATGTTGTCGTCGCTGAACTGCGGCCCGATCAAGTCGTGCCAGATCGCCCTGGCGCTGTCGCGCGAAATCCCGCGCATCGAGCGAATGGAGACCCAAAGGTTCGGCCGGTTGAACAGGATCGCGACCCGGCTGTTGGACAGCGGCTGCCCTGGCAAACTAAACAACCGGGCGACCGCCGACAGGTCACTGTCCTTGACGTACCGGACCTCCTGGAGAAAGCCGAAGAAATCCAGCAAGGCCTGGCGATGGGTGAACAGGCTGTGCAGGTTCCAGTCGTCGAACGGCCGCATCCAGTTGATATCGATGGCGCCATACCTCGTCAATTCGTCATAGCGGCCGCTGACGTAATCGCCGATGAGCTGAAGGCGCGAGTTGGAGATGCTCGGTGTGCGTATCCATTGCGACAGCAGGCTCACGGGGAACAGGCCTCCCAGGTTGGAGGCGATCACCGGAGACTTGAGTAGAATGCTTGCCCGCGCCTGCAACACGGGAAATCGCTCCAGCGCCACGGTGAGCAAGTCGACAAGGTCATCGGCGCGGTCGTAATAAATGTGTTGCTCCAGCAAGTCCGCGTCGTCATCCATGAGGTTGCCGGTCTCCTGCTCGTAGCGTCTCTTGGCCTTCTTCAAGTCATCGCGGTCCACCAGGTAGGCACCGTTGAGCGCCTCTTCGAGCTGCGTCTCGTTGAGGTGGCCATGCAGGGCGTCGTCATAGCGCACATAGGCCAGGCTGTTCCTGGGATGGTGATCGGTCAGCTCACGGGCCTTGAGCCCGTATTCGAGCATGATGTGCACCACGTCCTGGGAAAACATCAGGTATTCATTGTTGAGCAGTTCGACGATTTCCGAACGGTTGATGGGCCCCAACAGCGTGTCTTCGAAGAAGGTCCGCAGGGATCGATCGGTTTGCGTGTAGTACGGGATGCTGCTCAGTATCGGGCGACCCGGTGCCCGGGGGGACAGGTAACTGCCGATGTGCCGCAGGATTTCGGGCGGCAGGGCGGCGTCCCAGGCCTGATTCAATGTTCGGCGAGCAGCATCGCCAGCATAGAGGTTGAGAAAATTCACCAGCGGTTGAAACAGGTTATGCGGGTTGTGCGTGCCGTAGACAATCTGGCTCACATCGAAGACCGCGGCCTTGCCCATCAGATGCTCCAGGGAACGTGCATTGTCGGCGAGCGCTTGCTGCAGGCCGGTGGGCGGGGCCACCAGGTAATTGCTCATCTCGGGGTGGCCTTCGATGTAGGCAGCGGTTTCGTTACGCAGCCCCTGCATCGAAAACCTCTGTGACGGCTGGCCCTCGTTCAACCCTCGGGCGACGGCGTTGAAGAAGCAGTTGCCGTCGGGGTCGAACGTGACGTCGGTATCGCCCGCCAGCCGCAGCGTGTAGTGGTCTTCCCCTGTGCGAATCAGCACGACGTCCGTGTCGGCGCGCAGCGGGTGCGTGCCGGTCGGGTAGCCGCTTTCGACCACGCCCGGGGTAAAGCGTATCGACCAGTCCTGGTGTCCACGCCGTTGATCGATGACCAACAGGCTGCGGTTTCGCGGCCAGCTTGGAAGGCGGGTGATGAGCGCGGGGACCAGGTCCATGATCTCGACGTCCCACTCATTGGGCGTGCGGACCAGGTCGGCCACGGCGCGAAGCGCGGTCGAGGGTTGTTTGGCGCTCGACGGGCCCGCTTGAGGCGAACCTGCAGGCGAGCGCTTACCCCCGCCCAAGCCAAAGCCGACGGCGTGCCATTCGCCATTGGGCGCACGCGCCACGGTGCTTCTCATCACGCCACTGGAGCGGATGTTCAACCCTGACACCGGGTCGACGATGGTCGCCTCGACGGCCCCGAGCGGCGTGTGGTCGTGCACCCGAAACACCGTTCCGTCGGGTTGCTGCACATACACCCGGCGCGCGGCGCTCCCCGTGGCGCTGTCGGTGATGGTGGGGCGATAGAAGCCGCGGGCGTCCGCGGGCAGCCCCCGGATCACCGTGGTATCGGCCACGGCATAGCGCCGATAAAGCGCCGCTTCGAGGGGCAGGCCAAACGGCGCGCCAGGCGCGTTCTGGCGCGCCGTCACCGCCAGGAAGGAGGAACCTCCGCGTAGGTTGAAGCTCACGCCACCAAGGCCTGCGGTCTTACGGGTATTGGCCACCGCATGGACAAACGCCAGCGTGGTCGTGTTCGTTGGCACCGCGCCGGTTCTGAGCACCAGCAAGCCGGTCCTGATGGCACGGGTCAGCATCTGGAAGCCGGGGATCAGCAACAGGGCGGCCAGGTCCATGACGATTTCCACCGCCATCATCACCAGTCGCGCAGTGGTTTGCAGGCCGATGTCGCGATTGCTGTTGGAGCGGTGATCCGCGTAGGCGCTGTGGTAGTTGACGTGGGCCCGGTGAAAACTCTCCAGCCAATCGTCGCTGATCAGCCAGCCCCGAATCAGGGGACGCCCACGGTGCTGGCCCAGGGCGCGTTTGATTTCTTCCTGATCGAGGGCTGAAATTCGCGAACGGAAATACGTGCGCCACTCTTCCTGCTGCAACAGCCCGGTAATGCCGTCGCTCAGGTCGGCGAATTCATGCAGGTCATTACCCTGGGGGCTGTCCGGAAAATACACGCCCACGGTGCCCTTGATGTCTGGCCCGGCCTGGTCTGAAAAGATCAACGCACCGTCGATGCTCAGGGCATTGCGCGGCGCGCTGCCCTGAGCATCGACACTGCCTCCCAGGAGCAGACCGTAGACATGAACCCGGCGGCCTCCCACCCATGGCCGCGTGGCAACCGTGGGAGATTGCACGATCGCCTCCAGCCAACTGGCCAACAGCTTTGGCGGATGGGCGGGCTTGGCGACCGGATCGATCACACGCGCCTTGAACACGGCGTCGCCCTGGAGCGTCGCCTCATAGCCCTTGAATAGCAGGTTGGCCCGGTAGGCCGCCTTCCAGGCCGACTTGTAGCGAGGTTCGTTCATTCGCTCGCGCAACAGGAGTTCATAGTTGCCACCGGCGTCGATGCTCGTCGCCATCCTGGCCAGCTCGCCTCCGGTCATCGTGACCGAGAAGCCACTGTCCGGGTGCCGAATGCGTTGACCGTGGCGGTCGATCAGGTACACCGCCAGCACTTCGCGCATGGCGTTCGGGTATTGCTGCGCCCGCAGATTGTCGAGCATCAACTGAGTCAGGCTAGTGGTCCGCGATTGTCTCGGGTTGGCCCTGTCGCCGAAGAACAGCTTGACCTGGGTCCGATCCGGGTCCACGTCGATGCGCGGGTGGAAGGCTTGTTGTACGTACTGCCTGATCTTCTGCTGCGTGAACCGCACCAGCGTCGGCACGTCGCTGCCCAGAACGTAGACGGCGTCGAATACCTGGCTTTCGAGACGCCGATAATGGGCCTGCTCGGCCGGGGCCGCGCTCTTGTAGAAAGCGGGGCGACGCTTCTCTATCAAGGCTTCCTGGCGGGCCACCAGTGGCCCGGCCAACGATAACGACGGCAGGCCGAGGGCATCTTCGGTGAGCCGCGCAAAATCATTCACCGCAACCGTTGGGTTTGCGGGCGCGCTGAAAACCTTTTCCAGCGCCGCGCCTTGCATCTGCAGCAGGTCCGCGGCCGCCACCTCGAAGACATGCCCCGACAGTTCCGTGGAAATGTCCCGGATCACGTGCTCCTGACCGTCAAGAAAGGGCCGTACGCGGCTGACCAGGTCCTGGAACGCTTCGAAGCGCTCAAGCCCACGCTCCAGGGAATACAGGAACAGCGAAGGCCGGTCGGTAAACTTGATCACCATCGCCGCCGGCCACTTCTGCCGCTGTGCCGCGCCGCTGTCGAGCATGACTGCATAGACATGGGGCACGGGAGCGCGCGACAAACGACTCCGGTCGTCTTGGGACGGATGCGTGGTGATGAGGTCCAGCAGACGATCGTCATCGCTTTGCTGGATTCGCACAGCCTGGCTGGGCTGGGCGACAGGGTCCCGATCGGCCTTGTACAGATCGAACAGGTGCAGGAAGCGTCGGGACAACAACTGCGCCAGGGCGGCTTGCGTGGTGGACGAGGCCGTCACGCCCAGCGCCGCCTCCCAGTCCTTGCGCTGGCGAAAACGCGCCAGCTCGTCACGGAACTCACGTTTCACCTGCTCGTTCGTGGGCGGGTGTGGGATATGGAACACCGTCTGCAGGGCCCGCAACGTAGGCACGTCGAGCGCGCCGGCAAAGAGGCTGTCGGCGTCCTTGAGGGAATCGGGGCGAGTGAAAAAACCGACGCCACCGTTGGCAAAGTCAGGGGCAGTGCCGGTTATCAGGCTGTTGCGCAGCAGCTGGGTAAAGCTTTCTGTTGAAATCAGGATGCGTTGGCCGTTCGGGCTCGTGGTGAAGCGGTTCACATAGCAGTGATCCGGTTCCAGTCCCGCCAGCAGCGATGGACGAAACATCTTTGCCGCAATCCTGGCCTTGAGCAGGCCGACCAGCAGGTTTCCCATGACCTTGTCGAAGGTGGGAACGGCGGCGAACAACCGGGACAGCTGTACCTGGTGGGTGTCCAGCAGGTCCAACTGCCTGAGTTGCTCCCTCGCCTGGGCGTCGGTCGCTTCCGACCGGGGGCCGGGCGATGCAACACCCGGTTCATCGTTGGGGAAAATCGACATCTGAAGGGTCCGGTTCTGATTGAAGAGTCCGGACCCTATCGCGCCGTTCGAGCCGCCATGGCGTACATATGTATGGGAGACAGCTGGGCCGCTGCGCGAGCGTAAGTTGATGTGACCATGGCCCGTCAAACCGACCGGTCCGAGGATGCTGTAGGGCAAAGCGTCAGCCCTTGCCAGCCGACACCATGAATCATTGAGTGCGCCGCCAGTGGCCTACGGATTTCATCCGCCGCGTCTTGCCCGCAGCAAAGACATGGCTGGCATCGCTCGACGGGTGGAATTTTTACAGTGCGGACTCCCTTCATGAGAGGTCGCATTCGATGCCCGCCCGACATTCATACCCGCCCCGACACCTCGCCCTGGCCGTTGCGCTGGTGCTGGGTAGTGCTGATATCTGTATGGCTCAGCCGTTGGCCGATATCCCCACAACGGCCGAGCTGCAAGGTCGTCTCAAAGCGTTCGCCGAGGCGACGGACACCCATCCGAGCAAGAATCTCAAGCCTCACAAGGACGGCGAGAGGCTGACGGACATCAACGACCTGGCCATCCTCAACGGACGCGGAAAATTCGTTGGTGCCGTGGACGGGGGTGGCGGCACGAACATGCTGAAACTGGACATTGCCAAGGGCGGGAAACTTGAAGAGGCGCGCCATTTCGAGGCGTTGCATCTGACAAAAGGTGAGTGGCAACACACTGGACGCTTCGCTGGCTGGGCTGTGATCGAGCCGAAGACCACACTCGTGAACAGCGGCCATATCGAAGGACCGATCGGCGTGCTCGGTACGTTGGATAACCAGGGCGTGTTGGCCAATCGCATCATTGTCGAGCCCGAAGCGCGCATGACCAACACCGGCACTGTCACCGGCCGTGTGGAGGTGCGCGAGAAAGCCTGGTTCGGTGGCAATGGTACGGTGGAGTGGCTCAACGTCGCGGGCCAGCTGGAAATCGGCCCACAGACCGGTGCGCCGTCGGTGGTCCGGGATCTTTCCCTGTCGGAAACGGCCAACCTGATTCACCGGGTCAACGCCGAGGGCCATTACGCCACCCTCGACGTGGGCGGTACCGCACGCCTGGGCAACGCAACATTGACCGTCACCGGCGTGGCGGGCGATGCCATCGAGAACGGCGCGCATACAGTGATCCGGGCGAACGCCATCGAAGGTGAGTTCGGCGAGGTCGTCAATGAACTGGCCTTTATGGACGCCAATGCAGACTACCTGGACAAGGAAGTTCGCCTGACCTACACCCGTAACTACGTACCGGTCACGCTGGCAGCGACCACCGAAAACGGGCAATCGTTCGTCGAGGCTGTTGAAGACCTGCAGCCGCTCAAACCGACAGTGACCGAGCCTATCGAAGTAGCCATCATTGCCGAGGCTGCGGTGGTTCCAGCGGAAACAAAAGCAACGGCAACCCCGCTCGTCGAACCCCTGCAAGCAGCGGCTCAAGCCTCGGTCGCCCCGGCGCAAACGGCCCAGTCCCAACCAAAACCCAACACCGCCATCAATGCCCTGCTCGGCACCAACCTGACGACCGCCGCCGACGCCATCGACCAGCTCACTGGCTATGACGTGGCCGACCTGGGCAATGCCACCTTGAGCAGCATCACCCCCATCGGCACCGGGGTGCTCGCGGCCATGGGCCGGAGCAATCCCCAGGGCGCCCATGGCAACGGCCAGGTCTGGGTCCAGGCCATCGGCAACAGCGGCCGCATCGGCAAACATCTGGACGACTACGCCCTGAAGCATTCGACTACAGGGGTGCTGTTAGGGACCGATTGGGCAATCAGCCCGGCTTGGCGCCTGGGGATCGCCGGCGGCAAGAGCGAGACGCGGCTGGACGGTTATCGATTCGATGGCGGGCTCGACAGTTGGCACGTCGGCGCCTACGCCTTGCGTCAGGACGGGCCGCTGGCGCTACGCCTGGGCGCGGTGTACGGCAACCACGAAGGCAACACCAAGCGCCACGTCGACTTCAATGGCTTCAACGATCGCTTGAAGGGTCGTTACGACGCCAGCACGCAGCAGGTCTTCGGGCAAATCGGCTACAACCTGGACGTTGGTCATTTCGATATCGAGCCCTACGTCCAGCTGGGCTACCAGCGCTACCAACGCGATCACTTCACGGAGAAAGGCGGCGACGCGGCGCTGCAGTTCGAGGGCCAGACCCAAGACCACTACACCAGTGGTCTGGGCCTACACCTCGCCCGCGCCTTCGTTCTGGACCAGGGCACGCGGTTGATTCCCCGGCTGAATGTCGGCTGGAAGCACCTCTATGGCGACGTCCGCGGCAGTTCTCGCCAGCGTCTGGTCGACGGCGGCAAGATTTATACCGTCGAAGGCATCGAACTGGACCGGGACAGCCTGCAGCTGGAAGCCGCACTGGACCTGGCCGTTTCGCCGCGACACACATTGGGACTGAGCTACAAGGGTGAAACCGGCCAGGACAATCGCAACGGTGCGTTGATGGGGCAATGGCGGATGGTGTTCTGACCTGTTCCGTGCAGACCTCCATCCCCTGTGGGAGCGCGCCTGCTCGCGGTGACGGCGTCACAATCACCGACTATGCGCGCTGACCCAACGCTATCGCGAGCAGGCTCGCTCCCACAGGGGGGCCGCGAAAATTCAGGCAAAAAAAAGGGGAGCCCATGCCCCCCCGAGGTTAAAACGTTGTATCGAGGCTGTTCGTTCAGCCTTCGATCTCGATCAGGATCTCGCCCGGGTTGACCCGGTCGCCCTTGGCCACGTGGATAGCGGTGACCTTGCCGGCGATAGCCGCCTGGACTTCGGTTTCCATCTTCATGGCTTCGGTGATCAGTACCGCCTGGCCGGCCTTGACCACGTCGCCTTCCTTGACCAGCACATCGACGATGTTGCCCGGCATGGTGGTGCTGACGTGGCCTGGTGCAGTGGCTTGCTTGCGCTTGCTGCTGCCGCCGCCGACGAATTCGTTGAGCGGCTCGAACACCACCTCTTCCGGCATGCCATCGATGGACAGGTAGAAGTGACGCTTGCCTTCGGCTTTGACGCCGACGCCGGTGATGTCGACGCGGTAGGTCTCGCCGTGCACGTCGATGACGAACTCGGTCGGCACGCCTTCGCCGCCGGCAGAGCTGACAGCGCCTGCCTCGGGGATCGGCAACAGCACTTCCGGAGTCAGGGTGCCGGCTTCGCGTTCTTCGAGGAACTTGCGGCCGATGTCCGGGAACATGGCATAGGTCAGTACGTCTTCTTCGGACTTGGCCAGCGCACCGATTTCGCCACGCAGCTTGGTCATTTCCGGCTTGAGCAGATCGGCCGGACGCACATCGATCACATCTTCGCTGCCGATGGCCTGACGACGCAGCTTCTCATTCACCGACCCCGGCGCCTTGCCGTAGCCGCCTTGCAGATAAAGCTTCACTTCGTTGGTGATGGTCTTGTAGCGCTCACCGGCCAGTACGTTGAAGAAAGCCTGGGTGCCGACGATCTGCGAGGTCGGAGTCACCAACGGCGGGAAGCCGAGGTCTTCGCGCACCCGCGGGATTTCCGCCAGCACTTCGTTCATCCGGTTCAGCGCGCCCTGCTCTTTCAACTGGTTGGCGAGGTTGGAGATCATCCCGCCCGGCACCTGGTTGACCTGGACGCGGGTGTCTACCGCCGTGAACTCGCTTTCGAACTGGTGGTACTTCTTGCGCACGGCGTAGAAGTACAGGCCGATCTCTTGCAACAGTTCCAGGTCCAGACCGGTATCGAACTCACTGCCCTTGAGGGCGGCGACCATCGACTCAGTGCCCGGATGGCTGGTGCCCCAGGCGAAGCTGGAGATCGCGGTGTCGATGTGATCGGCCCCGTTTTCCACGGCCTTGAGTTGGCACATCGCAGCCAGGCCGGCGGTGTCGTGGGAGTGGATGAACACCGGCAGCGATTGCTCAGCTTTCAGTACCTTGACCAATTCGCCGGTGGCGTAGGGGGTCAGCAGACCGGCCATGTCCTTGATCGCCACCGAATCGCAACCCATGGCTTCCATCTGCTTGGCCTGAGCCACGAAGGCATCGATGGTGTGCACCGGGCTGGTGGTGTAGGCGATGGTGCCCTGGGCATGCTTGCCGGCAGCCTTCACCGCTTCGATGGCAACCCGCAGGTTACGCACGTCGTTCATTGCATCGAAAATCCGGAACACATCGATGCCGTTGACCGCCGCCTTGGCAACGAATGCGCGGACTACGTCATCGCTGTAATGGCGGTAGCCCAGCAGGTTCTGGCCGCGCAGGAGCATTTGCAGGCGGGTGTTGGGCAAGGCCGCGCGCAGTTGGCGCAGACGCTCCCAAGGGTCTTCCTTGAGGAAACGCACGCAGGCGTCGAACGTCGCACCGCCCCAGACTTCCAGCGACCAATAGCCGACTTTGTCGAGCTTGTCGCAGATCGGCAGCATGTCTTCGGTGCGCATGCGGGTGGCAAGCAGCGATTGGTGGGCGTCGCGCAGGATTGTGTCGGTAACAAAGATCTTCTTGGACATGTTCATGATTCCTTACAGGCCTGCGTGGGCGGCAATGGCGGCGGCGATGGCCAGGGCCAGCTCTTCGGGTTTGCGCTTGATCGAGTAGTTGGTCAGTTCAGGGTGGCTTTCGACGAAGCTGGTGTTGAACTGGCCGCTACGGAATTCCGGATTGCGCAGGATTTCCTGGTAATACGCGGCGGTGGTCTTGACCCCTTGCAGCCGCATGTCGTCCAGGGCCCGCAGGCCACGGTCCATCGCTTCTTCCCAGGTCAACGCCCAGACCACCAGCTTCAGGCACATCGAGTCGTAGAACGGCGGAATGGTATAGCCGGTATAGATTGCCGTGTCGGTGCGCACGCCCGGTCCGCCGGGGGCGTAGTAGCGGGTGATCTTGCCGAAGCTGGGCAGGAAGTTGTTTTTCGGGTCCTCGGCGTTGATCCGGAACTGCAACGCAAAGCCACGGTGCACGATGTCCTCTTGCTTGACCGACAGCGGCAGCCCGGACGCAATGCGGATCTGCTCACGAACGATGTCGATCCCGGTGATTTCTTCGGTGATGGTGTGCTCCACCTGCACCCGGGTGTTCATCTCCATGAAGTACACCTCGCCCTCGGCGAGCAGGAACTCCACGGTGCCGGCGTTCTCATACCCCACGGCCTTGGCGGCGCGCACCGAGAGGTCGCCGATATAGGCGCGCTGTTCAGGGGTCAATTGCGGGCTGGGGGCGATCTCGATCAGCTTCTGGTTACGACGCTGGATCGAGCAGTCACGCTCGAACAGATGCACCACATTGCCGAAACTGTCACCCAGGATTTGCGCTTCGATGTGCTTGGGATTGACGATGCACTTTTCCAGGAATACTTCCGCCGAGCCGAACGCCTTGGTGGCCTCGGAAATCACCCGTGGGAAGGCCTGTTCGAGTTCTTCACGGCTGTTGCAGCGACGGATACCGCGACCGCCACCGCCGGAGGTGGCCTTGAGCATCACCGGGTAACCGATGCGGTCCCCTTCGCTGAGCGCTTCTTCGATGCCCGACACGTTGCCTTCGGTGCCCGGCGTGACCGGCACACCAGCCTTGATCATGCTGCGGCGCGCTTCGGTCTTGTCGCCCATGCGGCGAATGACTTCAGCCGCCGGACCGATGAATTTGATTCCGCGTTCGGCGCAGATGTCCGCCAGTTCGGCGTTTTCCGAGAGAAAACCGTAGCCGGGATGCAGGGCATCGCAACCGGTCTCCACCGCCAGGTTCACCAGCTTGCGCGGGTTCAGGTAACCGGCCAGCGGATCGGCACCGATGCTGTGGGCCTCGTCCGCACGCTTGACATGCAACGCATGCCGATCAGCGTCGGAATAGACCGCGACCGAGCGAATGCCCATCTCGGCGCAGGCGCGCACGATGCGAACGGCAATCTCACCGCGGTTGGCGATCAGGATCTTTTTTATCAATTGGAGGTTCCCTTGAGCCGGTGATACCACGACCTGGAGCCCAGGCCGACGCGTGACCAGATGTAACAATTGGTCGCACGTCCACACTAGTCCCGGCTAAGGATTAACAAAAATGAATATTTATTGGGTCGTGTATAAGCAAACCTTTATAGTTGGACCATCCGACGCGGTTCAGAGTACCTAGCGAATGCGTAAGTCATTGATGCGTATGACATTGCGGCAACTTCAGGTTTTCAATGAGGTGTGTGACCTACGGTCCTACAGCCGTGCGGCCGATGAAATGTCGCTCACGCAACCGGCCGTTAGCCTACAGATTCGATCCCTTGAAGAGCTGATCGGCCAGCCGCTGTTTGAATATGTAGGCAAAAAGCTCTACATGACCGAAGCCGCCGAAGCGTTGCAGCGGGCAAGCCGGGACATCTTCGGGCGCCTGGAAAACCTCGATATGCAACTCTCGGACATGCAGGGTTCGCTGCAGGGCCAGCTGAAACTGGCAGTGGAATCCAGTGCCAAGTATTTCGCCCCGCACCTGTTCGCCGCGTTCAAGCGCCAGCACCCGGAGGTGAACCTGAGCCTCACGGTGGTCAATCGCGGCCAGGTCATTCGACGGCTCTCGGACAACCGCGATGATCTGGTGATCATGTCCATGGTGCCTCAGGACATGGGTCTGGAATTCCTACCGTTTCTCAACAATCCCATCGTCGCCGTGGCGCCGCCCGACCATCCGCTGTCCCACATGCCCCCCCTGCGCCTGCAAGATCTGGAACCGTACACGCTGTTGCTGCGCGAACCGGGCTCGGGTACGCGGTTGGCCTGCGAAGAGTATTTCAAGGAGAAACGGGTGCATTTCACCCAGACCCTGGAGGTGGCCTCGGCCGAGGCCCAACGCGAGTGCGTGGTGGCGGGCCTGGGCGTGGCGCTGTTGACGCGCCACGCCGTGAGCCGTGAGTTGTCATCCGGCGCGCTCATCGAACTGCCGGTCGAGGAACTGCCGCTCTACCGCAGCTGGTGCCTGGTGCAGGCCCGGGCCAAGCGCTTGTCACCGGTGGCCCACGCTTTCCTGGCATTCGTGCGCGGCGAGCGCGCTCAGATCATTGGCCTGGTTGAGCGTTTCGACGGGAAGCCAACGGTGACGCCTGCCAGTAATTGAACTCGACCGCGTCAGGAAATTCGCTGATTTCTGCCAGAAGCTGACGCTGCTCATAGCGGTCTTCGATCGCACGACGGAACGCCATGCGGCGCTGGTCTTCTTGCTGACGGCGGGTTTTGACGGCGCTGCGTTCTTCGTAGGACTGGGTCATGTCGAGACTCCCAAGACGTATACGGGAGCTTTACGATGCAGGCGTGGGATGACCGTTTGGCGGCGCATGGGTTACAGAACGATGAATTCAGGGATGAGATTTTGAAGGGATAAAACTGTGGCGAGTGGATTTATCCCCGCTGGGCTGCGAAGCAACCCTCATCCGAGAACGCCACACCTACAAATATGTACACCGGAGAAAAGCTTGGGACTGCTGCGCAGTCCAGCGGGGATAAATCCCCTCGCTACAGAGCAAGCTCCCTCGCCACAGAACCTCTGCCTTCGGGACTCAGTCGTCCAGCGCCTTTACCGACTTGGGCGACAACCGCAGGCTGCGCAGGCTGCGCTTGACGCTCTTGAGGTGGTTGACCAGGCTCGGGCCGCGCGCCATGGCGACGCCCATTGCCAGGACGTCGATGACCACCAGATGCGCGATGCGTGAGGTCAGCGGCGTGTAGATCTCGGTGTCCTCATGCACGTCGATGGCCAGGTTCACCGTGGAGAGCTCGGCCAGTGGCGTCTGGCTCGGGCACAGGGTGATCAGCGAGGCCCCACTCTCACGCACCAGGTTGGCGGTGATCAGCAAGTCCTTGGAACGTCCCGACTGGGAAATACAGATCGCCACGTCGGTAGGCTTCAACGTGACCGCCGACATTGCCTGCATGTGCGGATCGGAATAGGCCGCCGCTGTGAGCAGCAGCCTGAAGAACTTGTGCTGGGCATCGGCCGCTACCGCGCCGGAAGCACCGAAGCCGTAGAACTCGACCCGCTGGGCCTGGGACATCGCCGTCACGGCTTTCTGCAACGCCACCGGGTCGAGCTTCTCGCGAACCTCCATCAAGGTGTGCAGGGTGGTGTCGAAAATCTTCAGGCTATAGTCGGCGACCGAATCATCTTCATGGATCGCAAACTGGCCGAAGCTCGCCCCGGCCGCCAGGCTTTGCGCCAGCTTGAGCTTCAGGTCCTGGAAGCCAGAGCAACCGATGGCCCGGCAGAAACGCACGATGGTCGGTTCGCTGATGCCAACGCTGTGGGCGAGATCAGCCATGGAGCTGTGCATGACGGCCGCAGGGTCAAGCAGTACATGATCGGCAACTTTCAATTCCGATTTGCGCAGCAGGTGGCGTGACTGGGCGATGTGTTGCAACAGGTTCAAGGGGCTGGACTCTTGTTATTGGCAGGGGCCGGGATGTAGCAATCTTGTAGTTATACTACAAGAATTGGCATCTTGCCTGGTCAAAACGTAACTGGATGGGCTTGGCTACCCCTGGTTTTGGCGGGAAATGCGCCATGTAGCCACCTGCAGCGGCCTTGCGGACATATGAAAATCATCTGACGACAAATCTGGAATGTGGCCGACGGCTTTCGCATCCATGGGCGTAAGGATGCTGACGCGTCAAAGCCCCCGAGCCCACTCATCCGCCCAACTAGTGTTATTGAACACTAGTTGGTTTCCCAGACCGTACCCAAACTAAAAAATACAACTAACCCTAATAAGCCGAATACATACTATCTTTCAAATCCACGCACACCCTCGTCTTCCCTAATTAATTGCAGCCTCCTATATTGGTGACGCAGGACGCAATACCCACTCAATTACAGGAGTTACAAACATGACTATTAAAACCAAAAACTGGACCGCACAAATCGACCGCATGCCGGGCGCCGCCTCTTTCCGCGCGTTCGGCACCGTAGAAGTCCCCAACACCGGCGTTACGCCGACGCTGGTGCGAAGTGCACTACAAGACAAATCTTTTGACTTGCGACTGGAACTGAAGTTGGAGCACTCCAGCGATCCGTCGCTGCAAGTCATCACCGAAAAACACGTTGAATATGCCGTTGCAGGACAGTCGAATGTGACCGGTGTCAGTATCTTTTATCAGGGCGAGCTACTTCATCACATCGATGAAGTCATCATCACCCATTAATTAACACCTTGATCTTCCCACCGGACCGTCACGACACCTGGCGCTGCGGTGGGAAGTTCATTCCATGTACTGTTTCTGTAGCAACCGGACCAGCTCATCGGCCTCGACCGGGCGACTGATGAGGTAACCCTGCACCTCGTCGCATTGCTCGGCTTTCAGGAAGTCGAGCTGTTCGCGGCGCTCCACGCCCTCGGCCACTACCTTGAGCGACAACCCATGGGCCATCGTAATGATCGCCCGAGTGATCGCCGTATCCACGCTGCCCTCTTCCAGCCCGCGAATGAACGCCTGATCGATCTTCACGTAATCCACCGGGATACGCTTGAGGTAGCTCAAGGACGAATAACCGGTGCCGAAATCGTCGATTGCCAGCTTGACCCCGAGGTCACGCAATTGCTGGAACGTGGCGATGATGTGCTCCACGCTGTCGAGCAATTGGCTCTCAGTCAACTCCAGCTCCAGGTATTGAGGCGCCAGGCCGGTTTCTTCCAGCACTTGCCGCACCAGGCTGACCAGTTTGCCATGGCGTAGCTGATGCACCGACAGATTGACCGACACCCGGATGGGCGCAAGCCCTTGGCGCTGCCATTCGCAGGCCTGCCAACAGGCCTGGCGCAACACGAATTCGCCAATTGGCCCGATGAGCCCGGTTTCTTCGGCCAAACCGATGAAATCCCCCGGCGGGACCTGGCCCATGAGCGGATGCTCCCAGCGCACCAACGCCTCGACGGCGTTCAAGCGTCCGGTCGTCAGGCACAGCTTGGGTTGGTAGAAGACTTTCAACTGCTGCTCTTCGAGGGCCTTGCGCAGCTGATTTTCCAGTTGCAGGCGTTCCAGGGTACTGGCCTGGAGGCTGTCGGTGTAAAACTGGAAATTATCTCCACCCAGGTGCTTGGCATGCTGCATCGCCATGTTCGCCTGGCTGACCAGCGTGGACACTTCCCGTGCATTGTCGGGCAGCAGGCTGATGCCGATAGAGGCACTGACTACCAATTCGTGACCTTCGATGGTCACCGGCAAGCGCAACTTGGCCGACAGGCGCGTCGCTACCCTCGCCAGGCTGGAAAGGTTGCCATACGCATCGAACAATACCGCGAACTCATCGCCGGACAGCCGGGCGATAGTGTCCGCCTCGGGAAGCGCATTGATCAGGCGTCTGGCCATCTTCTGTAGTAACTGGTCGGCAATATCGTGACCGAGGCTGTCGTTGAGCAGCTTGAACCGATCCAGGTCGATATGCAGCAACGCCAGACTGCGCCGCCCGCCCTGACGTATCCGTTGGTGAGCCTCGTGGAGGCGCTCACGGAACAACGAGCGGTTCGCCAGGCCGGTCAGCTCATCGTAATGGGTCAGATAGCGCATGCGCTCTTCGGAGGCGCGCCGCGCCGAAAGATCAGCAAAGAAGCCCACGATATGGCTGATATTTCCCCGACTATCGCGCACCACATTCAGTTGCAACCATTGCGGGTACAACTCGCCATTGGCTCTGGCTTCCACCAGTTCACCCTGCCAGGTGCCGTGTTGCTTGAGCGATTGACGGATGATCGGGTAGTGTCGGCGCGCATCGCGACTGCACGGCAGGTCGACCACGTTGCGACCCAGCATGTCATCGATATTGAAACCGGTCACCCGGGTGAACGCCTGGTTGGCGGCCAGTAATGCATAGTTGGGGTCAAAGATCACGATGCCTTCGCTGGCGGCTTCAAACACCGTGGCTGCCAGTTGTCGTTGCTGTTCGAGTTCTTTAGTGGCACTGATGTTGCGCCGGGTACCGACCATGCGCAGCACCCGTCCGCTGGCACTGCGTTCCACCGCACGGCCGCGGTCTTCGATCCATACCCAATGCCCGTCGCCGTGGCGCACCCGATATTCGATCTGGTAATCCTCGCTGCGGCCCTTGAGGTGTTCGACCAACGCCCGCTTGAGCACCGGCAGGTCCTGAGGATGCAGGCGCGGAGTCAGGTGGCCGAGCATCGCCGTGACGTATTCGGGCTCCAGGCCGAACAGCTCCTTGAGTTGAGTGTGATGAACCTCGTCCGTCTGCAGGTTCCAATCCCACAGCCCCAGCTCACTGGCCTTGAGGGCCAAGGCCAGGCGAGCCTCGCTTTTGCTCAGGGCCTGGCTGGCCACCTCCAGCGCCTGGCCGCGCTGGGCCACTCGGGCCTCCAGGCCGGCCTGGGCGGCGCGCAACTGGTCTTCGGCGTTACGACGCTGCTCGACTTCCCGTGCGAGTGCCTCGTTGAGCTGCGCGCTGCAGGTTTGCGCCTGCTGCAAATGCTCGATCAACGCCTGGTTCTGGAACCGCCGCAGCATGCCACTGCGTATCAACCGGTTGACTTGCCAGGCCACTACGCTCAACGAAACCAGCACCACCAGCCCGAGCCAGCCCCACCCCCGCTGCTGCTCGTCATCGCCCCAGAACAGATAGAGAATGGCCGGCAACAGGCAGGGCAAGGTAAATGACAGGAACGCCGGCAGACTCACCGCATAGGCAACGCTGGCCGACAAGGTAGCGGCCCCGATCAGCCCGAACACCCAGGCCTGTTGCTGGAAGCTGTCGGCCGGAACCAGAGCGATGCCGGCCCCGGCCAGTGTCAGTCCGGTTAGCGCGGAGCCAAGCAAGAACATGCGCAGCCAGATGGGCTGTGCCTGGCGACTGGGAATCGCCGAATCGAACGCGGCGACCTGAATCACCCGCAACGCGACCAGCGACAGCAACCAGACAAGCCAGACACTCACCAGGAAATAGCGCCGCGGCTCCCAAAGCAGCGCGGCACAAACCAGGCCGTTGATCAGCATGAACAGCGTAGGCAACAGAGAGCCTTGATACAGCAGACGCGTGCGTTCGACCGCCATCTGCGTGGCGTACTGCTTGTAGATGACCCGCGGTTCCACACAAGGGCCCGCCGGATCGGGATTGAGCGTCATTGGCACTGTTGTTGTTCTTATTCAGCGAGGCGTGGAGAACCCGAACATGCAGCGAGCATACACAAGCCATAGGCCATCCCACACTGTCCTGGCTCATAAAATCAGCGAAAAAAGTCACAATTTCCGTTGCTATAACGCCTCCAAGCGAGGCCCACCGATGCCTGTAGGCCATGACCAACCGGTCATCAACAAACGGTCTTTTATCGGCTGGTGCAAAGCTCGGTTTGCCCGGGGTGACTTCGACACCCTAGAATGCCCCGATGCGCGATGATCTCTCCCTTCTGCTGAATTCCCTCAACGATGCCCAACGTCAGGCCGTAGCCGCCTCCGTGGGTCGTCAGTTGGTCCTGGCCGGTGCCGGCTCCGGTAAGACCCGAGTGCTGGTGCACCGTATCGCCTGGTTGATCCAGGTCGAGAATGCCTCGCCCCATTCGATCCTGTCGGTGACTTTCACCAACAAGGCCGCTGCCGAGATGCGTCATCGCATCGAGCAACTGATGGGCCTCAACCCTGCCGGCATGTGGGTCGGTACATTCCACGGCCTGGCGCACCGCCTGCTGCGGGCACACTGGCAGGAAGCCGGTCTGAGCCAGACCTTCCAGATCCTCGACAGTGATGACCAGCAGCGCCTGGTCAAGCGAGTGATCCGCGAGCTGGGGCTGGACGAGCAGCGCTGGCCGGCGCGCCAGGCCCAGTGGTTCATCAACGGACAGAAGGACGAGGGGCTGCGCCCGCAACACATCCAGGCCAGCGGTGATCTGTTCCTGGCAACCATGCGCAGCATTTACGAGGCCTACGAGGCTGCCTGCCAGCGCGCCGGCGTCATCGACTTTTCCGAGTTGCTGCTACGTGCGCTGGACCTGTGGCGTGACCACCCAGGCTTGCTGGAGCACTATCAGAAGCGCTTCCGGCATGTGCTGGTGGACGAATTCCAGGACACCAACGCCGTGCAATACGCCTGGTTGCGCCTGCTTGCCAAGGGCGGCGACAGCCTGATGGTGGTGGGTGACGACGATCAGTCGATCTATGGCTGGCGCGGTGCCAAGATCGAGAATATCCACCAGTACTCCGCTGACTTTCCCGACGCCGAAGTCATCCGCCTGGAACAGAACTACCGCTCCACCGCCGGTATCCTCAAAGCCGCCAACGCCTTGATCGCCAACAACACCGGACGCCTGGGCAAGGAGCTGTGGACCGACGGTGGCGACGGCGAGGCGATCAACCTCTACGCCGCCTTCAACGAACACGATGAAGCCCGCTATGTGGTGGAAACCATCGAGAGCGCGCTGAAAACCGGCCTGGCCCGCAGCGACATTGCCATTCTGTATCGCTCCAACGCCCAGTCGCGGGTGTTGGAAGAGGCCTTGCTGCGCGAGCGGATCCCTTATCGCATCTACGGCGGCCAGCGCTTCTTCGAGCGCGCCGAGATCAAGAACGCCATGGCCTACCTGCGTCTGATCGAAGGTCGCGGCAACGATGCGGCCCTGGAACGAGTCATCAATGTGCCGACCCGGGGCATTGGCGAGAAGACCGTCGAAGCCATTCGCGATCACGCACGGCACAGCCATGTGTCCATGTGGGAGGCCATGCAGCAGTTGGTTGCCAACAAAGGGCTGACCGGCCGCGCAGCCGGTGCGCTGAAGGCGTTCATGGAACTGATCGAGGACCTGGCCACCAAATGCAGGGAAATGCCCCTGCATTCTATGACCCAGACCGTCATCGAGCAGTCCGGGCTGATCGCCTACCACGAAGCGGAAAAAGGCGAGAAAGGCCAGGCCCGGGTGGAAAACCTTGAGGAACTGGTCAGCGCCGCACGCAACTTCGAGAACACCGAAGAAGACGCCGACCTGTCGCCATTGGCTGCCTTCCTTGGCCACGCCTCCCTGGAAGCCGGCGACACCCAGGCTGACGAGCATGAAGACAGCATCCAGCTCATGACTCTGCACAGCGCCAAGGGCCTGGAATTCCCCTACGTATTCCTGGTGGGCATGGAAGAAGGTCTGTTTCCGCACAAGATGAGCCTGGAAGAACCGGGACGCCTGGAAGAGGAGCGACGATTGGCCTATGTCGGCATCACCCGCGCCATGCAGAACCTTGTGCTGACTTATGCCGAAACCCGACGCTTGTATGGCAGCGAGACCTACAACAAAGTGTCGCGCTTCGTACGTGAAGTGCCGAAAGGCCTGATCCAGGAAGTGCGTTTGTCCAACAGTGTCAGCCGTCCGTTCGGCGGCCAGCAGCAAGGCACCAGCAGCCTGTTCGGCGGCAGCGACATCCCGGAAACCGGCTTCAGCCTCGGCCAGGCCGTGCGCCATTCGGTATTCGGCGACGGCGTGATCCTCAACTTCGAAGGCGCCGGCGCGCAGGCCCGGGTGCAGGTCAACTTCAGCGAAGGCAGCAAGTGGCTGATGCTGGGGTATGCCAAGCTCGAGGCAATCTAGAGATTTGTGTAGACCCTGTGGGAGCGAGCCCGCTCGCGATTGCGCAGTAACAGTCAGCATCTCTACTGACTGACCCACCGCAATCGCGAGCAGGCTCGCTCCCACAATAAGGTTGCCCTCAGTTCTCCGACAGAACTAATCCCTCTTTCCTACAGCCCAAAGCGAACAAGCCCTCTTGCGCGATTGAAGCTGAACCTGAGCTGTCACGCAAAAGCCCGAAACACTCTGCCGCTAGCCAGCAACAGTTCAGCTGTGCAACATGGCGCGCGTGCTATCCACAAATGGGAATGCCTTTATATGAAACGTTTTCTTAGCATCGCCATGGCGTTGTGCATCGGCCTGACGATGGCCATCGACGCCAATGCCGCCAAGCGCTTTGGCGGTGGTAAAAGCTCGGGCGCCGCTCCGACTCACCAGACCAGCCAGATGGCGCCGTCCTCTGCCGCCGGTTCCACTGCGGCCACCGCAGGCGCGGCCGGTGCCGCCGGCGCCGCTACCAAGGCCAGCGGTGCTTCGCGCTGGCTCGGCCCCCTGGCCGGCATCGCCGCCGGTGGCCTGCTCGCCTCCATGTTCATGGGCGACGGCTTCCAGGGCATGCAGATCTTCGACATCCTGATCATGGCGGTCATCGCCTTCATGGTCTTCCGCTTCATTGCCGCTCGTCGCCGCAAGCAGCAGGAGCAGTTCGCTCCGGCCGGTCACGCGCCGATGCAGCGTGAAGTGTTCAACCAACAGCCAGCCAGTGGTTCGATCTTCGGTGGCTCGCCAGCCACTGCTGCCGCCCGGCCGGTCATCAACGCGCCCGCCTGGTTCAACGAACAACGTTTCATCGAAGCTGCCCGCAGCCACTTCATGGCCCTGCAGCAACATTGGGACGCGAACGAAATGGACAAGATCGCCGAGTTCGTAACCCCGCAACTGCTGGAGTTCCTCAAGCGCGAGCGAGCTGAGCTGGGTGACGGTTTCCAGTCCACCTACATCGACAACCTGCACGTGCAACTGGATGGCGTCGACGATCGCGCCGACAAGACCATCGCCACCCTGACCTTCAGCGGTGTGTCGAAAGACTCTCGCTTCGACAAGGGCGAGGCGTTCAGCGAAAGCTGGAACATGGAGCGTGTCCAGGGCGATGACCAGCCTTGGCTGGTGGCCGGTATCCGTCAAAACGGTTGAACCTTCGCCGGTTTCGCATGTTGAAATAAAAGAACCCCGGCCCAGGCCGGGGTTTTCTATTTCGCGGTTGCATCTATAGCGAGCTACTGTATAAACCGCTGCATTGTGAAACCGCGCCATCGAGAGAGAGGATCCCCGGACGTGGAAGAAATCATCGAACAACTACGTGAAGCCAACGAGCCCGTACCGGTTCCGCTGGAATTGCCCGACGAAGACCTGCTGGTAGAGATCGAAGAGCAATTGTTCATCGACATCCCATTTGTCTTCAGGGAATTCCTGCTGACTGTCAGCGACGTGGTCTATGGCAGCCTGGAACCCGTGACCGTCACCGATCCGCAGTCCCACACCTACCTGCCGGAGGTGGCGGCCAATGCCTGGGATGCCGGGGTCGACCGCAGCCTGATCCCGATCTGCCAGGACGGCGACGATTACTATTGCGTCGAAGAAGACGGCACCGTGGTGCTGTGGCAAGCAGAAGAAGAACTGATTGCGCAAGAGACCTGGGAGTCGGTCTGGCACTGGGCCCGGGACGTCTGGCTGGAAAGCTGACCCCGCCGGCGCCCGTCCTCGGTCAATGCCCGGACGACTCCTTGTGGTTGTCCAGGGTTTCGAGCAAGGCCACCTGCATCCGCGTGTGCAGGCGGATGAGCCAACGCCAGAGCAGCGCCGCCACGCCTGCTGCCACCACCGCAATCAACACCAGCAACTTGTTGGTCGGCAGAATACTGGCCGACAGGGCGGCCAGTAGCAGGAAAATCACCAGCAGCGAGAGGATAGGGATCACTTCGGCAATGACCCGACGCACGCGCTGGGTGTGGCGGCCCGCCATTTCTGGTGTCACGCCCATTTCCGCCAGCAGCATCGACAGCGCCTTGAGCTTACGATAAGCGGCAATCAGGAACGCAAGCGACAGCAGCAACGCCCCACCCCAGATCAAAGCCTTCTGCCAGCTCGGTTCGCTGATCCACCCGCTTAGATAGGCGGATATCCCCTCGGCGAAATAGCCGCCCGAGACAAAAATCGCGATCACTAGCGCCAGGTTGACGCCGACCTGCAACAGGATACGCCTGATCATCGAGGCCACCATCGCGCCCTCGCCTTGCGGCTGGATGCTGCGCAACCATTCGCCGTACATTCCCAGCACCCGGGTCAGCCGTTGCGGCATCGCCGACGCCAACCGGACGGACAGCGGATCGGCGGCCCGGATTAAGTAGGGTGTCATTAGAGTGGTCAGCACCGAGACGGCGACCGCGACGGGGTAGAGAAAATCGCTGGTGACCTGCAGCGTCATCCCCAGCGAGGCGATGATGAAGGAAAATTCTCCAATCTGCGAAAGCCCCATCCCTACGCGGAGTGAGGTACGTCCGTCATTACCGGCGATAAAGGCACCAAGGCCACAGGACACCATCTTGCCAAGCACCACTGCACCAGTGATCACCGCGATCGGCCAGGCGTACTGCAGCAAAATGGCCGGATCGAGCATCAGCCCGATGGCGACGAAGAATATCGCGCTGAACAGGTCACGGACCGGCTCCACCAGCCGCTCGATCTTCAACAACTGCCGGGATTCGGCCATGATCGCGCCGATCAGGAATGCCCCCAGCACCATGCTGTATTCGAGCTTCACCACCAGCAGACAGAAGCCGAAGCATAGGCCCAGCACGGTGATCAACAGCATTTCGTTGCTGTCGAACTTCGCCACGTAGGCCAGCAGCCTGGGCACCAGCAAAATGCCGATGACCAGCGCGACAATCATGAACAGCGACAGCTTGCCGACGGTGGAAAATACCTCGCCCGAGCTCACCGTGCCACTGACTGCAATGCTAGACAGCAAGGCGATGATGCCGATGCCCAGGATGTCCTCGACGATCAGCACACCGAAAATCAGCTGGGCGAAGCGCTCGTTCTTCATCTTCAAGTCGTTGAGGGCCTTGACGATGATGGTGGTCGAGGAGATCGCCAGGATGGCGCCGAGGAACAGCGAGTCCATGGTGCTCCATTCAAACCAGCGGCCAATCTCGTAGCCGATCCATATCATCAGCACGATCTCGAGAAACGCCGCGATGAACGCCGTGGCCCCGACCCGAAACAGTTTGCGCAGGCTGAATTCCAGGCCCAGGCAGAACATCAGGAAAATCACCCCGAGCTCGGCCAGCGTCTTGATCGTATCCTCGTCGTGGATGAAACCGAACGGTGGGGTGTGCGGGCCGATGAGGAAGCCCGCGACGATATAGCCCAGTACCACCGGTTGCTTGAAGCGATGAAACAGAACGGTCACCAGCCCCGCGGCGATCATGATGATTGCCAGGTCTTGTATGAAGCTGATGGCATGCATGTAGGAAGCTCCCTGTTCGGTGGCGTAGCGCCGACTTGAAAAGTCCGTTTCCTTCGTAGGAAATGCCCTCAAGATGGGCTTTTGCAGGGTAACACCGCGACTTCCGACAAAAAGTCGATGCAATATATGGAAACAGATCCACCGAGGCGTGACGGCAACTACAAGCGCAGCGTCCCCGATATCGGTGGTTTATAGAACCCAGCGCCCGCAGAGGCGCCCTTCCCTGAAATTGCTGCCTTGAACCGTGAGAACGCTATGGAACCTGGAAACGCCCAGCTGTCGATGACGGTGTTGATGACCCCCGATATGGCCAACTTCTCTGGCAATGTCCATGGCGGCACCTTGCTCAAATACCTCGACGAAGTCGCCTACGCCTGCGCCAGCCGCTACGCCGGGCGCTACGTGGTGACCCTGTCGGTCGACCAGGTGATTTTCCGGGAGCCGATCCATGTCGGCGAGCTGGTGACCTTCCTGGCGTCGGTGAACTACACCGGCAATACGTCGATGGAAGTGGGCATCAAGGTCGTCACCGAAAATATTCGCGAGCGCTCGGTACGCCACACCAACAGCTGCTTCTTCACCATGGTCGCGGTGGACGACCAGCGCAAACCCGCCCCCGTCCCGCCCTTGCAGCCACAGAACAGCGAAGAGAAACGCCGCTACAAACAGGCGCAGCAGCGCCGGCAGATTCGTCAGGAACTGGAAAAGCGCTATCAGGAAATCAAGGACGACGGGGTCAACTGATCAACGCAATTCAAGATGTGGAAGCGAGCCTGCTGGCGATGAAGGTGTCACAACCCACGACAATATCGGCCATGACAACGCTAACGTGAGCAGGCTCGCTCCCACAGGGTGTGCTGTCGATCAGAGGCTGATCGGCACTGCCTCGAACCGGACCCGTGGATGGGCGATACGGTCCTGGGCGCGCACCAACTCCAGCTCGTAACTGGCGCAGGCCTGGGTTTCGAGCAGCACTTCGTGCACCGCTGCGGCGGTGAACTCAAACGCCGCCACCAGGCTGTCCCCCAAAAGTATCCGCGCCAGGAACAACCCCGACGTCAGGTCACCCACGCCCACCGGCTGACGGGGGAAGGCCAGCAGCGGACGGCGCAGATGCCAGCTGCCATCGGTCGTCACCAGGAGCATTTCGAAACTGTCTTCGGGCTTGCCCGGATAAGCCAGATGCTTGACCAAAACCGCCTTCGGTCCGCGCTGCAACAGAGCTCGGGCCATCGCCAGGCAATCCAGTAGCGACTGCGCCTTGCGTCCCGAGAAGCTGTCCAGCTCCAGTTGATTCGGGCACATGAGGTCTGCCACGGCTGCAGCTTCGTCCAACAGAAAGTCACTGACCTCAGGCGCCACGATGCAGCCCTTCTCCGGGTGCCCCATGACCGGGTCACAGAGGTACAGCGCCCTTGGATTGGCCGCCTTGATTCGCGCCACGCCCGTCAGGATCGCTCGTCCCTGGGCGGCGCTGCCCAGATAGCCGGATAGCACCGCATCGCAGTTACCCAGCTCACCGATTGCCGCGATCCCCTCCACGAGCGCAGGGATCTGCTCAGGAGCAAGTACCTCGCCGGCCCACTGGCCGTATTGCGTATGGTTGGAAAACTGCACCGTATTGAGCGGCCACACGTTCACCCCGAGCCGTTGCATCGGGAAAACGGCAGCGCTGTTGCCGGCGTGACCGAATACCACATGGGACTGGATGGCAAGCAGATGAGGTGTGCGCTTCATGCGGGACATTTCCGTAAAACGATTGAAATTCAAGCCGCGCAGTATGCGACTAAACGCAGCCTGTACGACAGACCGGCGAGACAGTTAAGCTGACAACAACTTGTTGGAGCACTTCGTTCATGCTGACCCTTGGAAACATTTTCGTGCTGATGCTGCTGGCTACCGGCGGCGCCTGGCTGTGGCACAACCATGGTTTGCGCGAGCGTGCATTGGCGAGGGTCATGCAGCACTGCGTCAACCTGAAGATCGAATTGCTCGACGGCAACGTGGCGCTGAAAAAGATCGGTTTCGTGAAGGACGCTCATGGGCGACGGCGCCTGGCACGGGTCTACAATTTCGAGTTCACCGTCACGGGTGAAACCCGCCACACGGGCACCATCACTCAGTTTGGCGCCCACAGCGCGCAAATCGAACTGGCCCCCTACCCGATGCCCTTCGAAGAAACCCCGCCAACACCGATCGAGCCGGTGCAGACCCGGCCCCGGGCGGAAGTCATCGAGCTGAGCCAGTGGCGCCAGGAGCATAACAAGTGGAAGTCCTGAAACTCAGGGACAACGGCAATCCACCAGACTGCTTTGCAGGGCCATAACGTCCTGGGGTTCGTCGAAAATCAATTCAATCCGTGAATCCTCCCGCCACTCGCTGGGTATCCAGTGCAACGTCGCGCTGTCCAGGGCGTTGGCCGAAACCCAACCGTCGGGGCTGTGGATAACCACCTTCGCCCGTTTCCAGCGCATGGTTTTCAACCATTGAGTCAGCAGCGCGCTGTCGAATCGCTGGCTCGGATGCCAACGCCAGCCAATGCTCCACGCACCTTCTTGCTGTCGATACAGGCAAATCGGCGTGCTCGGATCGTTCCAGATCGCCGGCAGCTCTCCCACGCCCTGGGGTAACTCCAGGTGATTCGCAGCGCCGTGCCCCTGCGCTGCATGGCCCGGCAGTCGGTCGATGGGTAACGCGGCCTGCTGTGTCCAGTACAACGCAAGCTTTGGCAGCTCGGCGGCCAGCCGTTCGCGATCGGCCTGAGTCAGGCTTTCGGACTTGTTCAGCACCAGCAGTCCGGCATGGTTCAGGGCTTGGCGCTGTGCATCGGCCAGGGGGCTGCCGTCCGCCATCGCGCGAGCATCCAGTACCAGCACGCAAGGCTGGACGGTGAGTACACCGACCCAGGGCGCCTGGTTCAGTTGCCGCATCAGTTGCACCGGATGGCCCAATCCAGAGGGCTCGATGAACAGCCGGTCCGGTCGGGCCTTGCGCAGCAGACGCCCCAGACCGATCTGAAATGGCGCGCCGTTGACACAACACAAACAGCCCCCGGCCACTTCGCCCAGTGCGATACCATCGGCGGACTGGCTAAGTAACGCAGCGTCCAGGCCGATCTGGCCGAACTCGTTGATCAACACGGCCCAGCATTCGTGGGCCGGGCGCTGGGCCAGCAGGTGCCGGATCAGCGTGGTCTTGCCAGCACCCAAGGGCCCGGCGATGACATGGGTGGGAATGTGCTGCAACATAATCGACGGCTTTTGATGGAGGTGAAGATGCGGATGATCGGCTGGTTCTTGCTGGCCCTGACGTCGAACCAGGCACTGGCCCAGGCGTGTGTGGTGCACAGTCAGGCGGAACGGCTTGATGTGCAAGTCTGCCAGCAGAACCGCAACATTCCGCAGAAACTGTTCGCCGACGGTTTCTGTCAGCCAAGCCTTGCCGGACAGAAGGTCGAGGTGCAATACGTCGATCAGTGCCCTGGCGGCGCGTTCGGCATCTGCAGCAATGCCCAGGTCGCCAATATGCCTTACCGCCAGGATATTCACTATTACGGCGTGGCGACCGACGCCGCTTATCTGCGGCCATTTTGCGAAGGGCAGAGCCAGGGCATCTGGGTCAAACCCTAATGCAGACAACCCTTGATGTTACGCTGCGGCCTCTTCATGCCACGGGCCGAACGGGTCCGGCAACTGCCGCCAGGCGTCCATGCCGAGGGTCATCTCCGCGTCGGTGAGCAGGCAAGCGTCCAACTCGGCGGTGAGTCGGCTGAAGTCGATGCCCTGGCCGATGAACACAAGCTCCTGGCGGCAATCGCCGGTGCCGGCAAGCCAGTTCTTCATGATAAAGGCAGTACTTTCCTCGTCCTGCGGCCATTGGTTTTTCGGCACGAACCGCCACCAGCGCCCGGCAAACCCGTGGCGCATCAGCCCGCCGGCCTGAGACCAGCTACCCGCTTCCTCGGGCTTGCTGGCGAGCCAGAAGAAGCCTTTGGAACGCAACAGTCTGCCATTTTCCCAAGGGCGGTTGATGAAGTCGAAGAAGCGCTGGGGATGAAACGGCGCCCGGGCCCGGTAGGCGGTCGAGGCGATGCCATATTCCTCGGTCTCCGGCAGGTGCTCGCCGCGCAGCTCGCGCAGCCATCCGGGTGACTGGGCGGCGCGTTCGAAGTTAAACAGCCCGGTATCGAGGATCCTACCCAGCGGCACCTGCCCCATGACCATGGGCAGGATCTGCGCCTGGGTGTTGAGGCGCTTGAGGATCTCAATCAGTTCTTCGCGCTCCTGCCGGCTGATCAAGTCGATCTTGCTGATCAGGATCACGTCGGCAAATTCGATCTGTTCGATCAGCAGGTCAGTGATCGAACGTTCATCATCTTCACCCAGGGTTTCCCCTCGTGTCGCCAGGCTTTCGGCGGCCTGGTAATCCAGCAGGAAATTCACCCCATCGACGACTGTGACCAGGGTATCCAGTCGAGCGACATCGCCCAGGCTACGGCCTTCTTCATCACGAAAGGTAAAGGTCTCCGCCACAGGCAGCGGCTCGGAAATGCCAGTGGATTCGATCAGCAGATAATCGAAGCGCCCTTCCTTGGCGAGTTGGCTGACCTCCTGCAAAAGGTCTTCGCGCAACGTACAGCAGATGCAGCCGTTGCTCATTTCCACCAGTTTCTCCTCGGAACGATTCAAGGTGACATCACGCTGGACTTCGCTGCCATCAATGTTGATCTCGCTCATATCGTTAACGATTACGGCGACTCGTAGATTGTCGCGATTACGCAGGATGTGGTTGAGCAAGGTACTTTTACCGGCACCGAGGAAGCCGGAGAGTACGGTGACTGGGAGGCGATTGGGCATCAGGAAATCCTCATCGGATAACGGCGCTGGAGACGCAGATAGCACCCAGCACGCAAAGTCAGGTATCGGTTCAGCCGAATCATAGATTTATTGTTATAGTATAACAACACAAATATCTGCGATCCGAAAACGCCCTGAGGCCTCAATGCGTACCCTATCCAAATTGGTATTGGCGATTGCGCTCCTGCTGTTGGCTCTGAGTGCTTTTGCTCAAGCCCCGATGAAGACGAGTTGCACGCGTAGCGCTAATCTCTTGGCCTGCAGCGACAGTCTGGGCAATTACTACAGCGTCGCAACCGCTGGCGATATCGTTTATTTACGTGGATTTGAAGCAGACAGGCGCCGCTTCTGGGCGCAAACCAACAGCCGTTACGGCCAGCTTACGTTCTTCACAGGCTTGGCTTCTGATGGTGAAAGTTGGGTGGGTTACAGCCGGCGGGTGGGCTGGACCACGATCAATCGCTTTTCAAGCTCAGGGGGAAGCGTAGGCAGGTTTACCTGTGCACGGGTAGGAGGATGCCAAGGTTCTAGGTGATGTTTCACGTGGAACCCAGGCGTGATGAAACTCTTTTCATCGAAAAAGGCTACGCTACATTTATCGTTATACTATAACATTCAGCTAAACCTACGATGGATGTTCCCCATGAACGCAATAACGCTGCCGGATGTGGCCGCGCAGGAGTCCGGACAAACGTTGCCTCTCGCCTGGGTTGGCATGCAGGGCATTGCCGTTCCTGTGCTTATCGATGGCCAGCGTTTGGATGCCTTGGCGGACGCAGGGGTGAGTCTCGATGACGGAGCGGCTCGCGGTATTCACATGTCCCGCTTGTACTTGGAATTGGAGGCATTAGAGAGCTCACCGCTGTCTATACGTTTGCTGCGCCAAATCCTGCAGCAGTTCCTCTCGACTCATCACGGAATATCTCGCGTGGCTTCCCTGGATCTTCATACCCATCTGCTAGTCAAGCGCCCGGCCCTCGTCAGTCCTTTGTCAGGTTGGAAACGGTATCCAGTGAGCGTCAAGGCTCGCTTGGCAAACGATGTGTTCCACGTGGAACTAAAAATCGAGATCCCTTACTCCTCTACCTGCCCGTGCTCAGCGGCACTTGCTCGGCAACTGATCCAGCAGCAGTTCGTTGATGATTTCGCTAACAAGACTCTGGAGCATGCTGAGGTCCTGGCCTGGCTGGGCTCGTCGGAGGGCATCATCGCGACGCCTCACAGCCAACGCAGCACAGCCGTGCTAAATCTGCGGCTGAACGCTGACGCAGATGAATTGCCTTGGGTACCCCTCATCAACGAAGCCGAAGCCGCCTTAGGTACCGCCGTCCAAACCGCAGTCAAGCGTGCCGATGAGCAGGCGTTCGCGCTTGCCAATGGGCAAAATCTGATGTTCTGCGAAGACGCCGCCCGACGATTGAGCACAGCCTTGAGGCGCTCCTCCCACGTCAGTGCATTCGATGTATGGGTAGTTCACGCTGAAAGCCTGCATGCCCACGATGCCGTCGCACAAAGCCGCTGGAACTGGGAGCGCCCATGATCGACTGCCAAGCGCTGCGTTGGGGTGCCCCGGGCCAACTCCTTACACCGCCGCTGAATCTGCAACGACCGGCCGGAAGCCTCACCGCAGTGATCGGCGCCAACGGGGTGGGCAAAAGTAGTTTGTTGAAGGTGCTCGCGGGGTTGCAGAAACCTCTTTCCGGAAAGGTCACGCTGGATGTTCCACGTCGCGGCGGGGTCTCGTTCGTACCGCAGCAACATCATCTGGACCGGCAGTTTCCCATCAACCTGCAGGAGTTGGTCGCAGCAGGCTCATGGGGCACTCGCCATACACCCGCCATGAGACGCCTGAAGCTGCAAACCGTGTTGGACGACTGGGCGCTGAATGGCCTTGAGCACCGACCGTTGATGGCGTTGTCCGGCGGGGAATTGCAACGCGCCCTGCTCGCCCGCCTGAGCCTTGCCGAAGCACCGCTGCTGTTGCTCGATGAACCTCACGCCGCCCTCGACGAATTGGGCCAGGCGTTGCTATGGAACCATATCCACCGCTGGCACGCCGAGGGCCGGACCCTGGTCGTGGTGTGTCATGACCTGGCTGCGGTACGCCAGCATATCGTGCAAACGCTACGGATCAGCCCGTCCGGCTGCGTCCTGGGCGCCAGTGCGGAACTGATCGTCCAACACCCTCACGCGCAGGTGGCTTGATGCTGGCGGCCACTCATTTCTGGCAGCCATTCCAGGAATTCATCTTCATGCGCCGGGCGCTCATAGGCGGGCTGGTGTTGGCCTGCAGTACGGCTCCGCTGGGGGTGTTCCTGATTCTTCGTCGCATGAGCCTGATCGGCGACGCCGTGGCGCACGGTATCTTGCCCGGCGCAGCCCTGGGTTTCTGGTTCGCAGGCTTGAGCCTGCCGGCCCTGACATTGGGCGGTTTGGGCGCAGGCCTGGGCATGGCCGGACTCGCGGCCTGGATCACCCGCCGTACCGGCTTACGCGAGGATGCCAGTCTCGCGGCGATCTATCCCATCTCCCTGGCTGCCGGCGTATTGATCCTCGGCATGGCCGGCAAACGCCTGGATCTGCTCCATCTGTTATTCGGCTCTGCGTTGGCGGTCGACGGTCCGACACTTACCGGCATGCTCTGGGTATCGGGCGTCAGCCTAGTCGCCATGGCACTGATTTATCGCCCTTTGCTGCTCGACACGCTAGATCCACTGTTCCTGCAAACGGTCAGCCGTCTCGGGCCTCTGGCGCATGGCGTGTTCCTGACCTTGGTGGTGTTGAACCTGGTGATCGGCTTCCAGGCCATCGGCGCTCTGATGGTGGTCGGCTTGATGATGCTGCCGGCGGCCGCGGCGCGATTCTGGAGCCGCCGCCTGCCGATTCTGATGATGGTCGCGGCGCTGCTGGGATGCCTCTCCGTATGGCTGGGCTTGTTGTTGTCATTCTATTTCTCACTGCCCAGCGGCCCTTCCATTGTATTGGTGGCGGGTGCGTTGTACCTGCTGTCCGTGATATCCGGTCCGGTGCACGGCTTGCTGCACCGCCCGCCCTTGCTCACATCCCAATGAGGTTTGCGCCCATGCGTATGCTGCTCGTGCTGCTCAGTCTGACGCTGTCCATGTCTTTATCAGCCGCTGAAAAACTCCAGGTGGTGACCAGTTTCAGTATCCTCGCCGACATGACCCGACAGGTCGGCGGTAACCATATCCAGATCACCAACATGGTCGGCCCGGATGCCGACGCACACACATACGAGCCCACGCCCGACGATGCCAAGGCACTACTCAGCGCAAAACTGATCATCAAGAATGGGTTGGGTTTCGAGCCGTGGCTGGATCGGCTGATTACGAGCACTGAAACAAAAGCACCGGTGATCAGCGCCAGCCGTGGGGTCATTCCACGCTCACTGGAAGAGGATGGCGAGACCATTCCAGACCCACATGCCTGGCACAATCTGGCCAATGCCGAGCTGTACGTTCGCAACATCACCAAGGCCTTGGAAGCCGTGGACCCGGCCAATAAGGCCGACTACGAGCGAAACAGCCAAGCGTATCTCAAGAAAATCTACGGACTGCTCGCCGAAGCGAAGTCCAAGCTCGGCACACTGCCTGCGGGCAATCGCAAGATCGTGACCTCCCATGATGCCTTCGGCTATCTGGGCCAGGCCTATGGCATCGACTTTATGGCGCCCCAAGGGTTATCCACGGAGCGTGAGCCATCGGCGGCGGAGGTTGCCGCACTGATTACCCAGATCCGTCAGGCGAAGGTCAAAGCGGTATTCATGGAAAACATCAAGGACGCCAGGCTGCTCAAGCAGATCGCCGACGAGAGTGGAGCGCACATCGGCGGAACACTGTATTCCGATGCCCTTGCTGCGAGTGGACCGGCCAGTACGTTCACTGGCCTGTTTGAATACAACCTCAATACGTTGTATGAGGCGTTGGGCCGGCCTTGAATGCGCAGTGGCCACAGATCCTTTTTGGGGCCGCGTCGCGACCCAGCGGGAGCAAGCTACCTCGCCACAGGAGCTTGGGGCCCGTCAGGCCCGCGGCTTGACCGTTCCGCAATCCTGCCCCAGCCACACGGCACGGGTATCGAGGCTGCCGTTCTGCTGGATGCCGGTGGCGTTGAACGTGCCGTTGACCTTGGTGGTGAATTCACGGTCGCTCTGGAACGTCGCCACCCCACTACCCTGCGCTTTCGGGCAACTGAAGCGAAACTTCCACTGGTTGCCGGTCCGCTCGGTGATCTGCTGCTTGCACCCCGATTGAGGGTCTTGCAGCGGGATGTCATTGGTTTGCACCTGGGCTGGGGTCAGGCATACACGGATGCCTTTGCCGCCCATGGTAATGCCCTGCTTTTCCAGCATGGCCCGTTGCTCCGGAGTCATCTGGGTTTGCAGCTGGCCGAGGATCAGTTGCAGGTCCGGCAGGTTCTGGTTGTCGACTTTCATATTGCTGGTCGTCAATTCCCACAGCCCCGGTTGAAGCATCTGCGCCTGAGCGGCCACAGGAATCGATAAACCCACCGCCAAGGCCAAACCCAGCAGACGAACATTCATTGCAAGAACTCCAGAGGACAAGTGGCCGTTAGACGCCGCAGGCATACTTCGGTTCAGGCGCGAGCCAGTGATTTAAATAGCGACATTCGCCGTGGAACATGGTCTGTTAAGCATTGGACTTCAGGAGCAAGACTGCCCAATGGATTACTTCGGCCCGCATGTTTTCGGTTACCTGATCGCGCTGCTGCATACCCTGGGCGCCATCGCCGCCGTGCATGCGGTACTGACTGTACGAACCGCCCAAGGCTCGATCGCCTGGGCCTTGTCGCTGGTGTTCATTCCCTACCTGACGCTGATTCCTTACTTGGTGTTCGGCCGCAGCACCTTCGATGGCTACATCAAGGCCCGTCGACAGGCCAACGAGCAGATGCGCAAAGCCATCTCGGAATTGAACTGGCGCCCCTGGGTCGAGGAAGCCCTCGCAGCCCGAGCATCCAAGGCCTATGCCTCGTTGCGGGCCATGCCAAAACTGGGACGGGCACCTTGCCTGGCGAATAACCAGGTGCGCTTGCTGGTGGATGGACGAGCGACCTTCGAGGCGATATTCCAAGCCATCGAAGCTGCCCGACAGGCAGTGCTGATCCAGTTTTTCATCATTCATGACGACCGGCTCGGCCAACGCCTGAAAACGCTGCTCCTGAAGAAAGCTGCCGAAGGCGTGGCGGTGTATCTGCTTTACGACCGGATCGGTAGCCACGCCCTGCCCCACCATTATGTCCAGGCCCTGCGCGACGGCGGCGTACATGTCAAAGCGTTCGCCACTCGTAGCGGCTGGCTCAACCGGTTCCAGGTCAATTTCCGTAACCACCGCAAGATCGTCGCGGTAGATGGCGTGCTGGGGTTTGTCGGCGGGCACAACGTGGGCGATGAATACCTCGGCGAAATGCCTCCGCTGGCGCCTTGGCGCGATACCCATGTCCAGGTCCGCGGACCGGTGGTGGCGAGCATGCAGGAGTCGTTCGCCGAAGATTGGTTCTGGGCGGCCCGTTCGCTACCGCCGCTGATTCTGCCGGACGCTTATCCGGATGACGGTGTGCTTTGCCAACTGCTCGCCAGTGGCCCGGCCGACCCCTACGAAACCTGCTCGCTGTTCTTCGTTGAAGCGATTCACGCGGCCAGCGAACGGGTCTGGATCACCACGCCGTATTTCATTCCGGACGAGGCGGTGTTTGCGGCGTTACGCCTGGCGGTATTGCGCGGGGTGGATGTGCGCATCCTGCTGCCTTCACGTCCCGACCACAAGGTGGTCTATGCGGCGTCGAGCCTCTACGCATTCGAAGCGGTGCGCGCCGGCGTCCGGGTGTTCCGCTATGGGCCGGGCTTCCTGCACCAGAAAGTGGTGCTGATCGACCAGGAAATCAGCGCCATCGGTAGCGCGAATCTCGACAACAGGTCGTTCCGCTTGAATTTCGAAGTGATGCTGCTCACCGTGGACAGTTCATTCGCCACCGAGGTCGAACAGATGCTCGAAAAGGATTTCGCCCAAGCCCTGGAAATCGACAAACAGGAAAGCCGGGAGACTCACCGCGTGCAGAAAATCGGCATGCGGATCGCCCGGCTTATCTCGCCGATCCTCTAGGGCCTGTAGATGTCGTCACGGGTCCATGGCAACTCATGACTTCCATCGGCATGCGCCTTCACCGCCAGGATCTGGTGCAGGTTGATCCAGCCCTTGGCGAACGCATAGGCACACCCGGCCAGATACAACCGCCAGATCCGTAGCGCCTGCTCCGGCACTTCTTTCGCTGCGGCCTCGAGGTTGTCCTCCAGGCGCTCGCTCCAATGATCGAGCGTGCGGGCATAATGCAAGCGCAGGCTTTCCACATCGACAATCTCCAGCCCGGCCTCGCTGATATGGGCGGAAATCATCGACAGGTGCGGTAGCTCGCCATTGGGGAACACATACTTCTCGATGAAATCACCTGCCCCCCTTCCAACCGGACGGCCATCGGTGTGCCTGGCAGTGATGCCATGATTCATGACCAACCCGCCTTCGCGTACCGCGCCGAACAGTGTCTTGGAGTACTGGGCGAGATTGGCATGACCCACATGCTCGAACATCCCGACGCTGACCACCTTGTCGAAGCGGCCATCCTGGGGCAAGTCTCGATAATCGAGCAATTGCAGTTCCACCTGGCCTTCCAAGCCTTCAGCCTTGACTCGCTCGCGAGCCAAATTCAATTGAGCCTTGCTCAAGGTGATGCCAAAGACCCTGGCGCCGAATTCCCTTGCGGCATAACGCGCCAAGCCGCCCCAGCCACAGCCCACGTCTAGCAGATAATCTCCCGGCTGCAAACGCAGCTTGCGGCACAGATGACGGAATTTGGCCTGTTGCGCCTGCTCCAGCGTTTCACTGCCCGTCTCGAAATAGGCGCAGGAATAGGCCATGTCGCTGTCGAGCCACAGCTGATAAAACGCGTTGGAAAGATCGTAATGGTAGGAAATGGCCTTGGCGTCGGTTTCCTTGTCATGGACCGACCGAACCGGCTGACTGCCGATGTCTTCCTCCAGCAGGGCCTGGCTCCATTCATCACAAACCCGGACGACCTCGTGGATCGAACCTTCGAGTTCCAGTTTGCCTTCGACGAACGCGGCCCCCAGCGCATCCAGGCTGGGATGGGTCAATTGCGCGACCATTTGTGGGTCCTTGACCACGATCGTGACGCTGGGATCGGCCCCCAGCGCGAATTCATGGCCGTCCCAGAGCCGAAGCCGAAGCGGCAGATGCAAATTCTGTAAGGCCGGTGGAAGTTGCGCGAGCATGGGATATCCCCCTGATTCCAGATACCTGAAATGAGGGTAGTCCATGCTGGAAAAATAGCAGGCTATCGAATTTATAGCCTTTATCTATCGCCGTCCTGATCTACTGGATGCCAGTAACTGCCTGATATGGCGTGCCCCTCTCTTCGTTGCTGACCGCAAGTCTAGTCCACAGTTCGACCCAACGCTTGCGACTGTCCATCCTGATGGATCTTCGCCAACGGCTCCTGGAACCGCAGCAGGCGTCCGGCATTCCCCAAGACCAGCAACGTGCTCAGGTTGTGCAGCAGTGCAGCGATCATCGCCCCCGCCGCACCCAGCCAGCCGAAGGCGGCAAACGCGACGATGGCCAACGTCCAGCCCAGGCCGATGATCACATTGACCTGCAGTGTGCGTCGGCACTGACGGCTGAGCCGCACGCACGTGCCAAGGCGCCGCAGGTCACTGCCGATCAGCACGATATCCGCCGACGCCAGCGCGATGTCCGCGCCGCCCGCGCCCATCGCGACGCCCACCACGCCGGCCTTGAGCGCCAGGGAATCGTTGATGCCATCGCCTACCACCATAGGGCGGTAGCCATGAGCGATCTCGCCCATGACTCGTTTGAGTTTGTCCTCGGGCAAGGCCTGGGCTTGCACATCGCCAATGCCGACGTCCCTTGCCAACGTAGTGGCTACACTCTGTCGGTCGCCGGTGAGCAACAGTTGCCGCCCCAGTCCCAGCTCCCGCAGTTCAGCCATCGCGACCCTGGCCTCCGGTTTCATACTGTCGGCCAACAGCAGCCAGGCGAGGAACTGTCCGCCCAGCGCCAGGCCGGCAATAGGACCGTCGTGATCCGGCACGGCCGGCGTCTCGATACCCAGTAGGGCGAACAATTCGGGCCGGCCGAGCGCCGCTTCGCCCTGTGCGGTCATCGCGACGACGCCCAGCCCTTGGCGCTCATGTATCTGTGTCAGCGGCACAGCACTTTCCGCCTCCACCAACCCGGCCAGTGCACGGCTGACTGGATGGCTGCTGGCCGAACCCAGGCTGGCGGCCAAGGGCAACAACATAGACGCGTGATCGTCACGGGCGCGTTCCACCGATTGCAGGCGCAGGGCGCCGTAGGTCAGGGTCCCGGTCTTGTCGACCACCAATGAAGTGAGGTCCGCCAGCTCTTCAAGAAATGCCGAACTGCGAATCAGGATTCCATGGCGTGCCGCCACCGCAATCCCGGCAATGGCTGTGGCGGGCGCCGACAACACCAACGCGCAGGGGCACGCCGCGACCAGCACCGCGAGCATCGCCTGGGCATCGTTCGTCACGAACCAGGTTACCGCTGCCAGCAGCAACACCAGCACCAGATAGCTGCCGGCGTAGCGCTCCAGCAATCGGGTGATCGGCGGCTTCGAGCGCTCCGCGTTTTGCATCAGGGCGATGACTTTACCCAACGTGGACTCGTCACCGGTGCGGGTCACTTCCAGGCGCAACAAGCCGTCCAGGTTAATTGCCCCACCGAAGACGTCAGTCCCCACCACAGCCTCAAGTGGCACCGATTCGCCAGTGATCGGCGCAGTGTCCAGACTGGCCTGGCCGGACAGCACCCGGCCGTCCGCAGGCACTCGGTCTCCGGCACGCACCTCCACCACATCGCCTGGCCGTAGCGTGCCGTTGTCCACGTCGATGATCGTTCCGTCGGCCTGCACCTTGCGCCCTTGGCTGCGCGTCAGCTGGCCCAGGGCGTGGATCGCCTCTTGGGAGCCGATGACGCTGCGCTCTTCCAGCACATGGCCGAAGATCATGATGATCGGCAACAGCGCCGCCGTCAGCAGATCGCCTGTCGCCCAAGCACCCAGCATGGCCAAAGCGATCAGTTGATCGGTGATCCCGTGGAGGCTGGGGTAGCGCAAGCTGTACCAGGCCGACCGCATCACCGGCACCGCCACCAGCAGCGAGGCAAAGCCCAGCAGCAGTTGACTGACCCCGCTCTGCTCCGGCGACCAGCCGCGCCATGCCAGACCTAATGCGAGCAAACCGAGGGCGAGCATCGCCAGGGTCAACTGCCGGGCGGCAACGCGTTGTTCAGCCGAAGATAGCATGGGCAAGGCGTGGGTTTGGGCGGTCATTGTTCGGCTCCCTGAATGATCAGGCGGGAATCGTCTTTCGGATTAACCGTGGTCACTGAGCCGGCCTGGCGGAGAATGCCAGGCATGCGTTCGCGATACAGGCGCAACAACAGTTGCGGATCGCTGCCTTGGGTTTTCGCCAGACCGAGCACCGTGGCGGTGTCGGCCGAAGCCCTGGCGAGCCGCTCGCTGGCCTGGGCATGGGCGACTTGCACGGCGCGGTCAGCCTCCTGTCGAGCGGTCTGAGTCAGTTTTTCGGCTTCGGTCCGGGCGTTGGCAACAGCCTTGTCCGCCTGTTGGCTGGCCGTCAGTACGGCATTGAATGCACCAACGGCCGGCCCGGGCAGACTCGATTGCACATCGACCCGCACCACTTCCAGACCCAGCCCCTGCCCTGTCGTCGCCAGGTCGGCCAAGCGGCGGTTGATGCCTTGCACCAAATCGCCACGCAAGCGTTCGCGGCGTTCGGCGGCCTGATTGTCACTGCCCATTAGTTCAGGACGAGCCACCAGAATGGTGTCCAGATCCCGTGCCGCCGTGAGTGCCAAGGCGCTACGCGTGGCTATCCGGTCCAATGCAGGCAGCACATGTTCTCCTTGCAACACAAAGGCAAACGGATCGGTCACTCTGTAGAACACCCGTACATCCAGTTGCACCACACCGGCGTCTCCGGTCAATAAATAACCAGACCCTGCCAGCGCATCGCTCACCGGTGTAGCGAAACTGGCAACGCGATCAGCCTGCAGCGCTTCATCCGAACGCAGCAGATTTTCCACGCGCCGTTCAAGCACCCGGTCTGCTGCCGGTAGCAACACCACTTGTTCCACGGGACGTGGCCAAGCCAATAACAGGCCCGCATTCTGGATTCGATCCAAAGCGCCAAAGCGCAGCACCACCGCGCGGTCTTGTGGGTCAATCTGGCGGACGTTGGAAAACGCCCAAGCCAGCGCCGTCAGCACCGTTACCGCATACAGGGCCAGAAAAGCCAGGCGCCCAGCCTGGATCCACGGACTGGATAACTCATTTGTTCCACGTGGAACCAAACTCATGGTTGTGTTCCACCTTTGAGTTCCATGGAAGGTGGACCGTCCACCAACACCCGAAACGGCGCCGCGTCCGTGCGCAAAATGAGTTTGGTGCCAGGGCTGACAATCGTGCCCAAAGTGTCCAGCGAGCGCAGCAGGTTGTAGAGCTGGGGTGCACCGGCATACGCCTTGCCATAGATGGCCGCCGCTTCCACCCGGGATCGCGCCTCGATATCGGCGGCTTTTACCGTGGCATCAGCCTGCACGATCCGCGCATCGCGTTCGGCAGCCGAACGGATCTGCGCCGCTTCGCGCTTGCCGATGGCGGTACGTTCGGTGGCGATGGTTTCGCGCTCGGCCCGCATGCGGTCCACTGTTGCGGTCAGCGTGACCGAGGGCAGCGTCAGGCGCTCGACACCCACCTGCAACACGCGCACGCCATACGTCGTGAGCAACTGCTGGTCGATCTGCTGACGCAATTGCGCTTCGAAATCGGCGATGCGCACTTGGCTGGCGTCGGTGTTCACCAGATTCGCCAGGTCAAAACTGGCCGCCGTGGTTTCCAGCGCCGAACCTACGAAGGTTCGAATCTGCCGCGCTGCTTCATCCGGTTGATTCTGCACTGCGCGCATGAAGCGCTGAACGTTATCGGGATCCCCCTGGACCTGCCAAGCCACGTAAGCCTGAACGATGATCCGCAACCCGTCGCGTGTCCCGACATCCTGTAGCCCGCTGGAGGTGGTGCGCAGTCGCAGGTCCACCGGGATCGCCGCTTCGAACGGCGCCGGCCAACGCCAACCCAGCCCCGGTTGCAACAGCACCCGGGCCGGATTGCCAAAACGAGTAATGACGGTGGCCTCCCCCGAGCGCACTTGTACAAGGCTGGCGGCTGCGATGGCGAATGCCACCAGCAGCGCTGCCCAGCCCATCCGCCGCCAGGGAAACGGACCGGCCTGCTGCGGATCGCCATGATGGTGGTGGTGATGGCCATGGTGATGACCGGCATGCGCGTGATCGTGGCCGGCGTGATCATGATGAGTGTGGGAAGAGGACTGGCTCAATGGGCAGCTCCTGGCTGGACAGAGTTACGCGGCGACGCGGGGTCTGCCGGCAGCATGAAGGTACGCAGGTCGATAGTCGGCGCGTTGCCGCCGGCGCCCAGGCGATGATCAAGAATCAACAGCCTGGCATTGCCGAGGCCCCGGCTCAGTTGGCTGAGGAATTGCTCCAGCACAAAGGCATGGCCGGCGGTTGTGTAGGCTTTCTGGTCGGCGCTGAAGCGCAAGTCGCTGGCCTGGGCAGCGGCGTTGATTTCCTGGGCACTGGCCTGGGCCTGGTCATGGGCAATGCTGGCTTGTAGCTGCGCCTGGTTGATCTGCTCCGCCGCCGCGCCACGCTCTCGGGCAATCAACGCCTGGACGCCGATCTGTGCCGCTTGCACACCGTGGTAGGCATTGGCCGCCCCCGCCGGCGGGTGAATCGCTTCCACCACGGTTGCGAGTATTTCTACGCCGCTGTCGAGTGATTGCAAATCGGCCTGCACGGCGCGACCGATTTCATCGGCCAGGCTGAGACGGTCCACACCGAGCAAGCCGTCCAGCGTGCGCGACGCAAACTCGTGCACCAGGACACGGCTGGCGATGCTGCGAATCAGCGTTGGCACATCGGCACTGTTGTAGGTCGCGGCCAATGCCGCTGCGTCAGTCAGACCGATGCGATAGACGAAGCGCACATCCATGTTGACGATCTGAAAGCTCTGCTGATCGGCACGGCGGCTGGCAATCACCTGGGATTTGTCGTTCACATGGCTGGCGTCCCACAGGCGATTGGCAATCAGCGGCGCCGGTCCATCCGCCGGTTCCGTCTGGGTGGGCACGGGTTTGTCGCTCGCGCTGGTCGCCAATTCGCGCACCACCCCGTATTCGACAGGGAGTACCCTGCCCCACGGCCAGGGCAATCCAGCGTGCAAGCCCGGGCCGAAGACTTCCACCGGTTTGCCGAAACGCTCATAGATGCCCCGCTCATGCAACGGCACTTCATGCACCCCCGTGAGTGACCAACCCAGCAATGACACGAGCGCCAGAACCGGCAAGAACGCGCGGCGCATGTAACCGAACGCCCAGATCTGACGCAGGTCGATGCCGAAACGGTTGTGCAGCTCATGCTGCAGCGCCAACAGCGGTTGCGGCGGCCAGCGCAACAGGTCGGCAACGACACTGCGGCCAAGCAGCGTCGGCTCCACGGTATCTCGCCGCGCAACGAACAGCGAAAGCAATGCACGCAGCAATAACTCCAGCGCCACCACCCCTGGCAAAATCCCCATCAACACCGCCAGGCGCACCGGCCACACAGACGTTTGCGAAGCGAACAGCAAGCACAACGTGCCGAGCACCAGAACGATGATCGGCACCCGGGCCAATTGCGCCAGTTGCTGGGCTTCCGGCCATTCCAAAGGGGATTGCTGGACCAACTGACGCTCGAACACCAACAGCCCGAACGCCGACAGCAAGCCCAGCACTGCCCCCACGCTGGCCGACATACCAAGCGCCGCCGCAGGCAAGTTCAAGTCCCAGGTCTGCTCCAGGCTCAACAGCACGAGCGTTGCCCAACCGGCCAGCCACGAGGTGGGCGCACCGATCTGCTTGAGCAGTTGAACCGAGCGGGCGCCAATGCGATCAAGCAGTCGCTCATACCAGCCAGGGTTCTCCTGCCCCGGATATTCCAAGACCGTGTCATTTCCGGCTGTCGGCGCTAATGCCTGGCTGCGCCACCGGGTGATCCACCAGACGGACTGCACGCCCGCCACCAGCACCAGCAACCCGGCGCTCTGGCTGACCAGCAAAGCCGGCCACAGCGATTGCGGCGAAAAGAGTCCGATGAAAAACGCCAGGACAAGTCCCAGGCCGGCCATCGTTGTCAGTGCAACACCGATGCGCTTCAGGCGTTGCGCCTGGAACGTCGCTCGCTGAAAGCGCGGCCATTGGGCCACCTGGGCCCCCTCGACATCCAGATCGACTTGCATACCACCCCAGCGCCTGTAGCGATCAAAAATCCGGGCCGGTGGAAAACACCAGCGCCGCTTCGTTATATCCCGTTACCTTATAACGATTGCTGTGAAATTTCCGTTTTGAATTCTTCATGACGAGGGCCGTGCAGGCACTTGACTAGAGCCTTGACCTGAATCTGCAAAAACGCTCATATTACGAGCATAATTTTTTCCAGTCCGAACGGGGAGTGTAGCGATGAGCAACTACGACGTGGTGATTCTGGGCGGCGGCCCCGGTGGCTATAACGCGGCGATCCGTGCCGGACAGCTGGGGCTCAAAGCCGCCTGCGTCGAAGGCCGGGCGACCCTGGGCGGCACCTGCCTGAACGTGGGCTGCATGCCCTCCAAAGCATTGCTCCACGCCTCGGAGTTGTACGAAGCGGCCACTGGCAAAGAGTTCGCCGATCTGGGTATCGACGTCACCCCGAGGCTCAATCTCGCGCAAATGATGAAACAGAAAGACGAGAGCGTCGCAGGCCTGACCAAAGGCATCGAGTTTCTGTTTCGCAAGAACAAGGTCGACTGGATCAAAGGCTGGAGCCATATCGACGGTCCGGGCAGAGTCACCGTTACCCACGCAGACGCCAGCAAGACCCAGCTCAGCGCCAAGGACATCGTCATCGCCACCGGTTCCGAGCCCACTCCACTGCCCGGCGTGACCATCGATAACCAGCGCATCCTCGACTCCACCGGCGCGTTGTCCCTGAATGAAGTGCCGCGTCATCTGGTGGTGATCGGCGCTGGGGTCATTGGCCTGGAACTGGGTTCGGTCTGGCGCCGACTGGGGGCGCAGGTAACGGTGATCGAGTACCTGGATCGCATCTGTCCGGGCGTGGATGCTGAAGCCGGCAAGACCCTGCAACGCGCCCTGGCCAAACAGGGCATTACCTTCAAGCTAAGCACCAAAGTCACCGGCGCCGTGCCCTCGGCCAGCGGTGTGCAGTTGCAGATTGAACCGGCGGCGGGCGGCGAGTCCCAGGCCATGGACGCCGACTACGTGCTGGTCGCCATTGGCCGTCGGCCTTACACCCAAGGGTTGGGGCTGGAGAATGTCGGACTCGCTACCGACAAGCGCGGCATGCTCGCCCACCAGCAGCACCGCACCGAAGCACCCGGCGTGTGGGTGATCGGCGACGTGACCTCCGGCCCGATGCTGGCCCACAAGGCTGAAGACGAAGCCATGGCCTGCATCGAGCGGATCGCCGGCAAGGCCGCCGAGGTCAACTACGATCTGATTCCCAGCGTCATCTACACCCGCCCGGAACTGGCGAGCGTTGGCAAGACCGAGGAACAGCTCAAGGCCGAAGGCCGTGCGTACAAGGTCGGAAAATTTCCATTCACTGCCAATAGCCGGGCCAAGATCAACCACGAGACCGAAGGCTTCGCCAAGGTACTGGCCGATGAGCGGACCGACCAGATTCTCGGGGTGCACCTGATAGGCCCTAGCGTCAGTGAAATGATCGGCGAATACTGCGTGGCGATGGAGTTCAGCGCCTCGGCCGAAGACATTGCCCTGACCTGCCACCCGCACCCGACCCGTTCAGAGGCGTTGCGTCAGGCGGCGATGGATGTCGAAGGAATGGCCACGCAGATGTAAGCGGCTGCCCCTTGACCCTGTGGGAGCGAGCCTGCTCGCGATGAGGCCTGTGTGGATTTTTGACTGAGTACATATCCATTGCTGCGGTAACGGCGGCTTAGGGTTCCGCCCTTACGGCGGGTCACTTTCGACAGCGCGAAAGTAACCAAAGCGCTCTTGCCCCACCACTGGGCACCTCGCCAAGGCGAGGTGTTCCCTCACTCCGGCATTGCTCCGTGGGCCCGCCGCGATGGGCCATCCATGGCCCTGCGCGGCTAACCCGGCATCCATGCCGGGTTGCCCACTACGCAATGCCTGCGTTCGGCCCTTGTGGTTGATGGGGCGTCCAAGATCAAAAGCAAAAAGCAAAAGCGGCTTTATAGCCGACCTGTTTTTTCGGCTGTGCCTGGATCTACTGTGGGAGCAAAGCTTGCTCGCGAAGCGGCCTTACAGTCGGCCTGTTATTTCGACCGAGCCCAATTCAATTGTGGGAGCGAGCCTGCTCGCGATGAGGCCTTCAGTCCCGCCTCATGGTGTCAGTCAGGACGGCATCGCGTGCAGGCTCGCCCTCACAGGTATTCCCCTTTAGCCTGCCGACATCCGTGCCTTGCGTCGGCGTCGGCTGATCAGCCCCAGCGCCACCGCGACCACCAGCACCACGCCGGCAAACTCCAGCCAAACCTTGTAAGGCCGTAGCGTCGAGCGAATCGGTTCCAGCGCCTGGGTGACGTAGCGTTTGTCGGCTTTCTGGAAGTCCGGTTCCTGGCACTGGTGACCGAAATCGCCGGCCCAGGTCACGTAGGGACCTTCGTCGACATAACGCTGATACAACGCGCTTTGCTCTTCCAGGCTGGAGTTGTAGCCCACCGCCTTGCACAACACCGCGGCAAACGCCTGGCTGGTGTGGGGCAGATAGTCAGCCGCCTTGCCCGCCAGCGCGGTGGCGACAAACCGATAGTGGTAACGCACGTCCGGTTGTGCGGCGCTGGCTTGCTGGCGTTGCACTTCACCCTCGGCCACCAGCGGCCCGACTTTCAGTTCGACCGGTTCAAAGCTGTAGCTTCCGCCCAGGCTGGCGTAGTCCGGCGCCATCTCATAGCCGAGCAGTTCCATGCCCCACCTGCGCGCCATCCACGACGCTTGGTAATAAGCCTCGGCCCGGCGGGTCGGCCACCATTTCGATTCGGCGTCCTGACGCAACTGCCCGTAGACCTGCGCCTTGTTCTGCAGATCGGGATTATCGAAGTAGGCCGGCGCCTCCTCGTAACGCCCTTCCCTCAACAGGCGGCGACCCAACAGGTTGCGCAGGCTCGCGGCGACCGGCAGCGGCACATAGTTGTCCCGATCCTGTTGGCTCAACGCCGGCGGCGCTGGAACCTGGGCGTCGACATACTGTTTGAGTTCCTCGACAGTCAGCACGCGCTCGGCGACTGCGGCGGCGTCGTACCAGTAATTGCTTTGGCCGCGATAAAGCTGATCGAAGGCTTGCAAGTAATCGCCGCGCTGCAAGGCAAGAATCGCGCTTTCCCCTTCGACCCGGCACTTGGGCTGAACCGACTCGAAATCCCAATCCGGTGTACGGCGACTGCCCCACGACTCATCGTCCGGGAAGGCCTGGGCCGCCTTGGCATAAGCCGCCGCCGCTGCCACCTTGTCACCGTCGCGCAACGCCAGCTTGGCCCGCACCCACCAAGCCAATCCGCTGCCTTGGGCTTTATCGACGAAAGCCTTGGCACTGGCGTAGTCACCGTGTTGATAACTCACCGCCGCCAGGCGATCAGCATCGTCAAGATTGCCTTGGGTGTTGGCTTGCAAGAGTTGGAACAGTCTTTTCTCGCCTGAAGGTTCCTCACCGTCCCACCAGCCAACGCGACTGAGCAGGTACGCAGTCGCCAGGCGCTGCACCGCCTTGCTCTTGAGCAATTCGCTCAAATGCTCGTCAGATTGCACGTTCAGGTCACCGGCCAGTTGCAACAGCGAGCTGTAGCCCACCGGTGAACCTTGCAATAACTGGCTCGCATACAAACCGATGGCACTGTCCCAGTCGTTGCTGGTGTAGGCCACCCGGGCTTCTTCGCCCAGGCTGGCGACGCCCAGTTCCAAGGGATCGCTAAAGCCGGCAACGCTCAGCTCGCGGGCCTGGCGAAACGCTTCGCGCGCCTGCTGGTGCAAGGCCGCCGGTTCGCCGCTGCCGGCCTCGGAACTCATGTTGAACAAGGCTCGCCCAAGGGAATACGCGGCCCAGGTGCTGCGCAGCGGACGCTGGTCGGCCGGTAACGCCAACAGTTGCTGGAACGATTCGACGGCACGTTGATGCTCGCCAGCGCTGAAAGCCGCCGCGCCGATGGCATACAAACGCAGCTCGTCAGGCAGCTTTGCCGCTTCGACAGCGATCTGCTCCGGATCCGTCATCGCCCGCAGCCGTTCCACCACCGCTTGCTGGGGTGGGGTCAGGCCGATCCGTTCGGCCTGATTGCGCTGTTCAATGTAGGAAGACACATCGTCATAGCTGTAATCGGGATTGCGCGTCGCCTCGGTGACCGGCTTGAGCCCGTTGATGGCCTGGCCGAGACGGCTGACTTCGAAGCGAAAGCTGCCTTCGGGCAGTTCGGCCAGGGATTGGGCGCGATTATCCAGCAGGCGCATCGGGAATTCCGGCCCGCACGCCAACGCGGAGCCTAACGGCAGGCTGAGGCTCAGACACAGCAGGCGACGAGGCCACTTACGGGTAAACATTGAAAGCTCCTTGTTCAATTTTTGTACAGCGCGCCCAGCCGATTGCCCGTTGCGCACCCGCAGCCAGGCGGCCTTGCTGAATGCGGGTGAAGGTAAGCAGTCCGGGACTTTGTTGCAATGTGTAACCCGCCAAGGCATCGACACCGTCACACGCGCCGACCGCCAGGGTCAGGCGTTGCGGCCAAGGGCTATCCAGATTGCCCTGGTTAACCAGGCGGATGTCGTACAGCCCGCCCCGCTCTTCCAACTGCAAGGCCAAGCGGCTGTCCAGGTTGTCCCCTCGGGCGACGGCGCTGAGGGTGGTCAGGCTCCAGGCCCGTCGGTCGCCGGCCAGTGGCAGGCGAAACCAGATCAGCCCGGCCAGATGCTTGGGCGGGTCGGCCCGCAAGTCGGCCGCCAATCCGGCGACTTGTTGCGGATCGGCCAACAACTCCCGACGTTCGCCGACCCGATCGATCGGCACTTCGCTTTCAACCACCGGCCCGCCGCCGTCCTTTGTCAGCAACGCCACGCCGTAGGCGGGCAAGGCCAGATAGAACGGCCGTGTGGTGACCGCACCCCAGCGCTCAGCCCAGCGCCGAGCCAGTTCCGGATCGAACAACCCTTGCTGCGGGTCGCTCACCGCATGGGCTTGCAACACGCTGCTGTCTACCGTTGCCAGCAATCCTGGCAGTGCCGGGCTGTCGAGCCAGGCCGGCAGCGCCGTGATGCTCAGCCGCAAGCTTTCGGGCAACACCTGGCGCAGTTGGTGAAGGAATTTTCCGTAGGCCGGCAGCCGGGCGTTGCCGGCGTCGTGGTCGATCTCCACACCCACCGGCGCCAGGCCTTGGGCCTGCCAATCGCTCAAGACTTGCTGGATCTGCGCAATCACCTCGTCCTGATCCAGGGCTTTGAGCTGGCCGTCCAGGCGAATCACGGCAATCACAGGGCGGCCATCCGCCTTGAGCAAGGCCGGATCGATATGTGCGCGGCTCCACCCTGCCCCAGGGAACGCCTGCAATGCCAACACCCGCAAACTGGAGAAATCGCCACGGCTCTGACGCAGCGCCGACTCATGAGCCGGCGTCCACTGGCGTTGCCAGATATACAGCTGTTGGTCTAGAACGACCGGTGTCGGCTGCCCGCAGCCGCCCGACAGCAACGCGGCGAGCGCCAGCGAAAGCCGGAAAACAAATCTCATGAAACCTCACCACCCCAAATGGCCGGCAGATTACCGCTACATTGGCAGACGCGAAAACCGTGGCGAGGGGATTTATCCCCGCTGGACTGCAAAGCAGTCCCAAGAAGGCACATTCAACCGACAAACTCATCGCGTTCGTATCTTACGGGCCGCTTCGCGACCCAGCGGGGATAAATCCCCTCGCCACAAGAAATCGCCCGATCAAGCAGGCCTACGCGCAATGATCACCTGACTCTTGGCCACCACCGCATCCAGCGCCTGCTTGATCTGCGCCCCGCGTGGCGAATCGAGCACCGCCTGCCAGGTGTCGGCCCAATGGTTGAGCAAGGGGTGGTCAGCGTTGCTGAAGTCGACCTTGGCCTCCCAGAACAGCAGCATCCACATCGACCAATAGAACCCATACTGACTGTGGCTCAACACCTCCAGCCCGGCCTCGCTGACCATCGCCTTGAACTGGTCCTCGGTGATGATGCGAATGTGGTTGGGCTTCTGGAAATACTCCGGTGCGGCGATGTCCTTTTGCAGGTCTTCGGAGCTGGGGTGCGGCACGCTCAACAGGTACAGCGCACCGGGTTGGCCGACCCGCACCAGTTCGGCGAGAAACTGCGCCGGGTCATCGACGTGCTCGATGACTTCGGTGGAGACCACCCGAGTCGCCGTGGCATCGGCGAGGGGCAGCGGGTTGCAGTCGGTCACGTGGCATTCGACGCCCCGCGCCGGCGTGTCGCTCAAGCGCTGGCGCGTGGCCTCGACCTTGGCCGCGTCGATGTCGGCGATGATGATCTTCGCCCCACGCATCGCGCAAAAATGCACGTTGCCGCCATCGCCGCAGCCCACGTCCAGCAGCGTGTCGTCAGCCGTTACCGGAAAACCGCTGAACAGCTCTCCCGTCTGCTGGTTGAACCAGCCACTGAGCATCGCGTCGTGCAGCCCGAGCATATAAGGGTCGACCTTATCAGCGGCAGGCGTAGCGGGCGCGGGCGTGCCCGTGGTGAGTTTCTTCAAAAGGCTCAGCATGAAGGGGCTCCGGAGACAGGAAGGGTTCGGGCGGCGGACAGGCGTCCGACCAGTTGGGCGCCGCGATTGCGCAGGGGCATTTCCACCAGCCGGTAGTTGAGCTCGCTCAGCAGGCCGATCAACAACAAGGCGCACGACAGGGCCAGCCAGGGATGGCTCGCCGGGTCCTGTGAGCCCGACGGCGCGAAACGAAACCACAACTCGCGCAGCAGGAAAAACACCGGGACGTGGATCAGGTAGATCCCGTAGGACCGACTGCCGACCCAGGTCAGCGCGGTCTTCAATCGGCCCCGAGGCAGCAGATAGTCCCGGTCATAGGAAGCCACCCAGACCAGCACCGCACTGAGTATCGCGATGACCCCGAGTCGGTAGAAAGACAGGTTGAAGCGCTCGGTCGCGATCCAGGCCATCACGCCTCCGGCTGCTACGATCAACGCCAGCCCAAACCCGGGCCAGCGCAGCCATTTGGGCTCCAAGCGCCAATAACCCGGACGCAGGCTCCAGATCGAGAGCAGCACGCCAAGCGCCAGGGCATCGGTGCGGATAACCGACAGCCACAGCGCCCGCCAGGTAAAGAACTGCACCACGACCACCGCCAACAGCACCCAGACCAGGTAGCGGCGCGAGACGAACACCAGCAGCGGCAAAATCAGATAGAACTGCTCTTCCAGCGACAGCGTCCAGTAGACGAAACTGGCGCCGTATTCATATCGCATGAAGGCGTCGGCGAAGCGCAGGTTGGCAAATTGCAGGAAACCGGCCAAGGTCGCTTGCAGGTTGGCCTGTACGCTGCCGAACGCGCCGGAGCGATTGAAGAAGAACACCGCTAGCAGCACCAGCAGCAGCCACAGCCACGCCGACGGCAACAGGCGAAACGCCCGGCGAATCCAGAATTCGCGGGTCACGGCCCAGAACTGCCGGGAGCCGTCGCAACCACGCAATTGGGGAATCAGGCTGCGCCCGATGACAAACCCCGAGATGGCAAAGAACAGATCCACGCCCCACCACAGCTGGAACGTATCGGCCAGTGCCGTCAGGCGCGGCCAGCCGCCCGGGAACATGCCCTGTATGTGATGGAAAAGCACCCCGCCCACCGCAATGGCGCGCAGCAACTCGATGTCCAGGATCCGCTTGCTGCTCATGCGCCACCCCTGGCCGAAGGATCGGGTTTGCGTGCAATGATGACCTGGCTCTTGGGCATGAACCGGTCCAGCACCTGTTTGATCGCCAGGCCATCGGGTTGCGTCAGCAAGTCCTGCCAGACACTGGCCCAGCGCTCCATCAAAGGCGGGTACGGCGCCTGGATGCGGTCGCGCACGGCGCCTTCAAGACTGCGCCCGGCCGCCTGTTGGCTGGCCCAGAAGAAAATCATGCCCATGACCCAGAAGAATCCGCTGGCCTGGCGATGCTCGATCACCAGCCCGGCGTCCTCCACCAGCGCGGCAAAGCGTTCGGCGCTGAAGATCTGCACATGGTTGGGCGATTGGAAATAGGCGGGCGGCGCGATGCCCTGTTGCAGATGCTCGCCCACCGGTGCCGGTACGCTGAGCAAGTACTGCGCTCCTGGCCGGCCCATGCGCACCAATTCGGCCATGAACGGTTCCGGCTGGTGGATATGCTCGAGCACTTCCATGCAGACGATTTTATTCGCACAGCCATCGGCCAGAGGCAGCGGCAAGCTGTTGCTCACCAATCCCAGGAACGGTGCGCCCGTCTGCCCTGCGACCTGGCGCGCCAGATCACGCACCTTGTCGTGCTCGCTGTCGGTAAAGATCACCGATGCGCCCTGGCGCACGCCGAACAGGGTCGCCACGCCCTCTCCACAACCCACGTCCAGCAGAGTGTCGCCGGCGCCCAAGGCGAAGCCTTTGAGCAACTCGCCGGTCTCATTGCAGAACCAACCGTCCAGCATCGCATCGTAGAGCCCTGCATCACGGGGCGAAACGCGGTCGGTAGGTGACAGCGCAGGTTCAACTGGCGGCCTGAGCCGTGCTAGCCATCGCTGGATCATGGCTGTGACGCGCTCCGGCGACGCTCGGACAACTGCTGGAAGAACGTATGCAAACGCTGCTCGGCGTTGGCCTGGCTGCAGAATGTCTTCAGGCTGCGCACGGCATGGGCGGACATCCGGCGATAACGCTCGGGGTCGTTCTTGGCCACGTCATAGCTGGCGTGAAAGGCCGAGCACAGCGAGTCCCAGTCAGTGACGTAGCGCAGGGTTCGATAGGCCGCTCGGGGATCATGGGGCCAGGCGGTCAGCTCCTCTGTGGAGTCCACCACAAAGGCGTTGTCGTGGTCGATGTAATCGGCCATCGCCGTGTTCAGCGGTGCGATGGCCGGACGGCCGCAGGACATGAACTCCATCAGCGGCAGGCACTGCCCTTCGCCATAGGAACTGTTGACCACGTAGCGGGTGGCTTCCACCAGGCGCTCGTAATCCGCATCCGCCAGGTAACCGTGGATCAGCACGATACGACAGCGATAGGACTGGTTCTTGTAGACGTGATGCAGCATGTCGGTGAGCGCAGACGCGACGTCATGGTGGGTCAGCTTGAGCACCAGCGTGGCGTCATCGACGTCGCGGAACGTGGTGCAAAAGGCGCTGATCATGTCCTTCCAGTTCTTGCGCCCGTCGTACGGGTTGAACACCGACGTATAGACCACACCGTCCAGCAGCAGCTCGCAATCCTGGGGTGGGCCGTCGAGCACCAGCGGTGTGCCGGTCTGATGCGCCGGTGGGCCATAGGGACGCAGGTCGGTGGTGCGGCTGTCGATCAACAAGCCACGCAGTTGCAGACGCAGGTGCTCGACCGTGGGCCGTTGGGCCAGCAGTGCGCCTCGGGCGGCGAAGCGGTCCCATACGGGGGCCGCGATGGCGATGATGGGAAAGTCCGCTCCCATCACTTCGCGCACGGCGTTGACGGTGAAGCTGGAATGGGTGATCGCCATGCCGGTAGCACTCAGTACCACCCGCCAGTCATGTCGGGGTTCTCCTTGCCAGCTCTCGGTAGGGATGGTGCTGAACTCCCAGGCGAATACCGGAATCGTCGGGCAAGCATAGTGAGCGGCGGTGCGATGGGGTGGAGAAAAGGACAGGAATACGCAATCCTCGCCACGTCTCTGGCATTCGGCGTACAGCTGATCGACTTCCTCGTCCGGGCGGGTCACTTCGACCACCTGGCCCAGCCGCTCCAGCACCGGGCGAAACTCCTTGAGCACGAAGTAATAGCTGTATTCAGGCTTGCCGAGGTTTTCCAGGATGTTGGTCTGGTTGGTTTCCGAATAAATGATGATCAGCATGAGGCCGCACCTGCGCTGGCGACGAATGGCAGTTGCTCGGCACCCGCAGGCGGCACCAGGAAATCCGCCAGGCGCTGCCGCACCGGCTCGAAGCCACAATAACGGCGCATCCGCTCGTTCGCTGCTTCGGCCATGGCCTGGTAGGCCTGCGGTTGGTGCCGGGCCATGGCATAGCTCTGCTCATAGGCGAGTTTCAACGACCCCCAATCCGGTCGGTGGCGCAGGGTGCGATACAAAATGCGCGAATCTTCCGGCCAGATGGTCGGCTCACGGCTGGACTTGACGATAAAGGCCACCTCGGGGTCGATGTAGTCGCGCATCGCTGTGTGGTCCGGCGCGATGGCCGGCCGGGCGCAGGACATGAACTCCATCAGCGGCAGGCACAAGCCTTCGCAGCGCGAAGCATTGACGTAGAAGCTCGCCGCACCATACAAACGGGCAAACTGTTCGTCCTCCAGAAAGCCGTGCATCACCACCACCCGACAACTGAACGGCGACAATTGCGATAACAACGTGAGCAATTCGACGTAATAGGTCGACAGGTCGTTCTGAGTCATCTTCAACACCAGCGTGGCGTCCTCGACGTCCCGCAGGGCCCAGCAGAATGCTGTGATCAGGTGGTGCCAGTTCTTGCGCCCGTCATCGGGATTGAACACGCTGACATACACCACCCCGCTGACCTGTGTCTCCACGATCTGGCTGGTATCTGGCAGGATCGCCTGGGGGTGCTCCGGTGGTGGCGGCTCGGGTGGCGGCTCGACAAACACCGGGACCGGCGGGGTTGCCGGCCCTCGCAACAGACGGTTGCTTAAAATACGCAGCGGCACCGGCATCAGGTCGCGGACCGCTTCACGATACCAGCACAACAGGTTGTGCTTGATCTGCCATAAGCGGCCCTGCTCGGCGCTACGCGTAAAGACATGAATGACCTCACGCAGGTAATGGCGAGAGATGAATGCGCGCCGCCGCCAGGTAGGCGGCGCCGGCTCGACAACAGGCACAGGCTCAGGCTCGGGTACCGGCTCAGGCACAGCTTCATCTTCGATGAGCGGTGCAATCAGGCCATCGGCCGAAAGCCCGAGGGAGCGGGTGTCGATGATGCACCCCCGAATTTGCAGGACCGCGCCCGGGTTCACCGGCACACTCGGATATTGCTCACGAACAGCGGCAAAGCGCTCCCACAGCGGCGTCGGTAACACCAACACCGGGAAATCCTCGCCCAAGGTCCGCCGGATCGCCTCGGCGGTATGACTGGACAGCGTAATCACCCGGCCATGGCGGGCCAGCGTACGGCTCCAGTCGTGGCGAGGATCGTCGTCCCAATGCTCGGCTGGAATCGAATCGAATTCCCATGCCACCACACAGACCATCGGGCACTGCAAATCCAACGGTGTCTTGTGCGGCGGGGAAAATGAAAGAAACAGGCAGTCCTGCCCGGCTCGCTGCAATGTCAGGTACAAAGGATCGACCTCGGCAACCGACGACACCACATGCACCTGACCCAGGCTCTCAAGAACCGGGCGGTAAGCCTTGAGAACGAAGTAGTAGCTGTACTCCGGGCGGCCGAGGCTACGGCTGATGGAGTGATCGTTCACGTCCGAGTAAAGAATGAAATTCATGGCACCCCATCATCGGGCCGCCATCCTGGCAGCCTTTCTTCACGACGGCCGAGTCACGGAGCGAACCGGCCGGAGCCGCATTCGTCGATGATCTTGTTACCCGTCTCGTTCTTGTTGTTGTGGCCCTTTCCTACAGCATGATCCGAAGACCGAAATGCGGGGGCGGGCAGCGTGACGAGGGGCATTCTAAACACATCCGCCAAGGGTTCGTGAACCGCCTGGCGCGAATAAACCGACTATAAATATGAGAACTGACCAGTCACGTTTTTCACTGTTGAAATTGCCGCAGATTTGGCACAGATTGACCGTCAAACAATTACAACAAACGCGCCTCCAGGCTGATCGATGAGCGATTTTTCCCCGATCTTACGGAAATTTCCCACACCGGCTCGTCATAAGTGAAGCGTCCACAGAAGGGGATTGATGCTTGAAAAAACGTCTGTTCATTACGGGCCTCAGCGGTTTCGTGGGACGTCACATCAAATCTCATCTGGAAAACCACGAGGCGTGGCAGGTGATATCGGTCCCTGCCCGCTATGATCTGACAGACGCCAAGACCCTAGAAGGTCTCTGGCCTGAAATACCCGACGCCGTGATCCACCTGGCAGGCCAGACATTCGTTCCCGAATCCTTCCGTGACCCGGCGCGTACCCTGCAAATCAACCTGCTCGGCACCCTCAACCTGCTTCAGGCCCTCAAGGCCCGAGGTTTCACCGGTACCTTCCTGTATGTCAGCTCCGGTGATGTCTATGGCCAGGTCAGCGAAGACCAGTTGCCTATCACCGAAGGGCACCCCCCTGCCCCGCGCAACCCCTATGGCGTGAGCAAGCTCTCGGCCGAACTGCTGAGCCTGCAATGGGGCATGAGCGAAGGGTGGCCGGTACTGGTGGCGCGCCCGTTCAATCACATTGGCCCCGGTCAGAAAGACAGTTTCGTGATCGCCAGTGCCGCCCGGCAGATCAGCCGTATCAAACAGGGCTTGCAACCGGCCCGGCTGCAAGTGGGCGATATCGACGTGACCCGCGACTTTCTGGATGTCAGCGACGTGATCGCGGCCTACCTGGCCCTGCTGGACAAGGGTACGCCGGGACAGGTCTACAACATCTGTTCGGGGCAAGAGCAGAGCATCCGCCACCTGATCGAACAACTGGCAGACATCGCCCAGGTCGATGTGCAACTGATCCAGGACCCTACGCGTCTTCGCCGCGCAGAACAGCGTCGTGTCTGTGGTAGCCAAGCCAAGCTAAGACAAGCCACCGGATGGACGCCTGAAACAACAACACAACAATCCTTGCGGGCGATCCTGTCCGACTGGGAGATACGGGTACAAGAAGAATGAAAAGTGCATTGATCACAGGGATCACCGGCCAGGACGGCGCGTATCTGGCCAAGTTGCTGCTCGACAAGGGTTACAGGGTCCACGGCCTGGTGGCGCGGCGCAGCAGCGATTCGCGCTGGCGGCTGCGAGAGATGGGGATCGAACAGGACATCGTCTACCTGGACGGTGACATGGCTGACGCCTGCTCGGTCCAGCGGGCCGTGATCAAGTCTGCTGCGCACGAAGTGTATAACCTGGCCGCCCAGAGCTTTGTCGCCGCGTCCTGGGACCAGCCGGTGACCACCGGCATCGTCGACGGGCTGGGGGTCACCCACCTGCTCGAAGCCATTCGCCAGTTCAGTCCCGAAACCCGTTTCTACCAAGCCTCCACCAGCGAAATGTTCGGGCTGATCCAGGCCGAGCGACAGGACGAGCACACGCCGTTCTACCCCCGCAGCCCCTATGGCGTGGCGAAGCTGTACGGCCACTGGATCACCGTCAACTACCGCGAGAGCTTCGGCCTGCACGCCAGCAGCGGCATCCTGTTCAACCACGAATCGCCCCTGCGCGGCATCGAGTTCGTGACCCGCAAGGTCACCGACGCCGCTGCGCGCATCAAGCAGGGCAAGCAGACCGAACTGCGCCTGGGCAATATCGACGCCAAGCGCGACTGGGGTTTTGCCGGTGACTACGTCGAAGCCATGTGGCTGATGTTGCAGCAGGACAAGCCCGACGATTTCGTGGTGGCCACCGGAATCACCACCACCGTGCGCGAGATGTGCAGAATTGCCTTCGAGCATGTGGACCTGGATTACCGCGACTACGTGAAGATCGACCCGGCGTTTTTCCGCCCGGCCGAAGTCGAAGTGCTGCTCGGCAACCCGGCCAAGGCCCAGCGGGTCCTGGGCTGGAAGCCCAGGACCGATCTCGACACCCTGATCCGCATGATGATGGATGCGGATATGAAACGCGTTGCCAAGGAGTAGGCCATGCTCATTCCCGTGATCCTTTCCGGCGGTGCCGGGACGAGGCTGTGGCCGGTGTCCCGCGAAGGCCATCCGAAACCCTTCATGATCCTGCCCGACGGCCAGTCGCTGCTGGGCAAGACCTATCGTCGTGCCGCCGGGCTGTTCGACGGTCGCGGCGATATTGTCACCGTGACCAATCGCGAGTACTACTTCCAGAGCCGCGACCATTATCAAAGCGCCCAGCTGGAACGGCATCGCGGGCATTTCGTGCTGGAACCGACCGGCCGTAACACCGCGCCGGCCATCGCCGCCGCGACCCTGGCGGTACAAGCGCTGCACGGCGACGATGCGATCCTGGTGGTAATGCCCGCCGACCACCTGATCCAGGATGAGGCCGCGTTCAGGTCCTCCGTGGAGCATGCAGTGGAACTGGCAAAGAGCGGGCACCTGGTGACCTTCGGCGTACTGCCCACGGCCGCCGAAACCGGCTTCGGTTATATCGAGCGCGGCGAGCCGCTGGATACCAAGGGCGCGGCCAGGGTCGTGCGTTTCGTTGAAAAACCGGATCTGCAGACCGCCACCCATTACCTGGAAAGTGGCCGGTTCCTGTGGAATTCCGGGATGTTCTGCTTTTGCGTCAAGACCCTGCTGGCGGAGCTGCAAACCCACGCACCCGAGCTGTTGGAGCAGGCGCGGGTCTGCGTTACGGCCAGCACAGCCGTGGAGACTTCAGGCTGCGTGCAACAGGAGTTGTCCGCGAGCCATTTCAGCGACATGCCGGACATCTCCATCGACTACGCCTTGATGGAGCGCTCCACCAACGTCGTGGTGATTCCAGCCTCATTTGACTGGAGCGACATCGGCTCCTGGAACGCCGTGGCTGACCTGGTGCCCGCCGATGCCCGGAACAACCGCGCCACGGGCGAGGCGTTGTTCATCGACAGCCAGAACAACTTTGTCCAGGGCGAGGACCGCCTCGTGGCCGCTCTGGGCGTGGAAAACCTGATCATCATCGACACCGCAGACGCCGTGCTGGTGGCCCACGCCGACCGCGCCCAGGACGTGCGCCGCGTGGCCCGGCAACTCAAGGACAAGGACCACGAAGCCTATCGCCTGCACCGTACGGTCAGCCGCCCCTGGGGCAGTTACACCGTGCTCGAGGAAGGCCGCCGCTTCAAGATCAAGCGCATCGTGGTCAAGCCCGGCGCGTCGCTGTCGCTGCAGATGCACCACCACCGCAACGAGCATTGGGTAGTGGTCGAAGGCATGGCCAAGGTCACCAACAACGGCTCGGGTTCGCACCTGGTGGCCAAGAACGAATCGACGTTCATCCCCGCCGGCCACAAGCATCGCCTGGAGAACCCCGGCGTCATCGACCTGGTCATCATCGAAGTCCAGAGCGGTGAATACCTGGGCGAGGACGACATCGTGCGCTTCGAGGATCACTACGGCAGGGTCGTATGATGTTGCTGGCATTGCAGCGCACACTGTGGAGCTACCGCGGCTTCGTCCTCGGCAGCGTCAAGCGCGAGTTCCAGGCGCGGTATCGCAACTCGTTGTTCGGCGCGTTGTGGACAGTGCTCAACCCGCTGTCGATGATCCTGGTCTACACGGTGATTTTTTCCCACATCATGCGCGCGCGCCTGCCAGGGGTAGAAGACGGCATGGCCTACAGCGTCTACCTGTGTGCCGGGCTTCTGACCTGGGGGCTGTTCGCGGAAATCACCACCCGCAGCCAGGGCATGTTCCTGGAAAACGCCAACCTTCTGAAAAAAATCAGCTTTCCCCGGATCTGTCTGCCGGTGATCGTGCTGCTCAATGCCGGGATCAACTTTGCGATCATCCTCGGATTGTTTCTCGGCTTCCTGCTGATCACCGGTCGCCTGCCGGGCTTGAGCCTGCTGGCGTTAGTGCCGTTGTTGGCCCTGCAAGTGATGTTCGCCGCCGGGCTGGGCATGCTGCTGGGAATTCTCAATGTGTTTTTCCGCGACGTCGGCCAGCTGTTCGGGATTTTCCTGCAATTCTGGTTCTGGCTGACGCCGATCGTGTATCCGATGACGATTCTTCCGCCATCGGTCCAGCAACTGCTCGCCTTCAATCCCATGACCGCCCTGATGCAGAGCTACCAGAACCTGTTCCTGTATGACCAGTGGCCGGCCTGGGGTTCGCTGACGCCGCTGCTGGTGGTCGGCCTGCTGTTGTGCGCCGTGGGCTTGCGGATGTTCCGTCAGCGCGGCGGTGAGATGGTGGACGAACTCTGATGGGACATTTGCGCGTCAGTGGCCTGGGCAAGGCCTACAAGCAGTATCCGAATCGCTGGAGCCGGCTGTTCGAATGGGCGATTCCGTTTTCCCCTCCACGTCATCAGTTGCACTGGATCCTGCAAGGCGTGGATTTCGAGATCCAGCCTGGCGAGGCCGTCGGCATCGTCGGGGTCAACGGCGCCGGTAAAAGCACCTTGCTCAAGATGATCACCGGCACCACCCAACCCACCTGCGGCCACATCGAGGTGCGAGGTCGCGTGGCCGCATTGCTGGAATTGGGCATGGGTTTTCACCCGGACTTCACGGGCCGCCAGAACGCCTTCATGGCCGGTCAGTTGTTGGGTATGCAGGTAGAAGAAATCCAGGCACTGATGCCGCAGATCGAAGGGTTTGCCGAAATTGGCGAGGCCATCGACCAACCGGTGCGCACCTATTCCAGCGGCATGCAGATGCGCCTGGCCTTCAGCGTCGCCACTGCCCGGCGACCGGATATCCTGATCGTCGACGAGGCGCTGTCGGTGGGCGACGCCTACTTCCAGCACAAGAGCTTCGAGCGCATCCGCAGCTTCCGCAAAGCCGGCACGACCTTGCTGATCGTGTCCCATGACCGTTCGGCAATCCAGTCGATCTGCGACAGCGCGATCCTGCTCGAAAACGGACGCATGGCCATGCACGGCAGGCCCGAAGAAGTGATGGACTATTACAACGCGATGCTGGCCCAGCGCGAAGGTCAGATCGTGCGCCAGGAAATGCTCGCCAACGGCCAGGTGCGGACGATTTCCGGCACCGGCGAGGCCGGTATTCTCGATGTACAACTGCTCGACAGCCAGGGCCAGCCGGTGGAAGTGGCCGAGATTGGCCAACCGATGGTATTGCAGGTGCGGGTCGAGATCCGCAAGGACATCGAGCGGCTGGTGCTGGGCTTCCTGATCAAGGACCGCCTCGGCCAGCCCATGTACGGCATCAATACCCATCGCCAGGACCAGGCCGTCACCGACCTGGTGGCCGGCGAACGCATCACCTTCCGCTTCAGCTTCGACATGCGCCTGGGCAAGGGCAACTATTCCGTTGCCCTGAGCCTGTCGCGACTGGATTCGCATCTGGACCGCAATTTCGAGTGGCGCGACTATGGACTGGTTTTTCACGTGATCAACAATCGCCAGGAAGATTTCGTTGGCTGTTCGTGGCTAGCGGCCCGGACCAGCATCCAGCGTTCCAGCCTGCCTGCCGTCGAAGCGCTTGCGCAAAAGGAGTTGCCATGACTCGCCTGTTGGTGGATTGCACCTACGTGTACGATCACCCGAGTGACAACTCCGGTATTCAGCGGGTAGTGCGCAATGTGATTCGCGAGCTACCGGCCAAAGACCAGCAGCGCGAATGCATTCCAGTGGTGATGCTGCAGGGTGAGCTGTACGAAGTGAAAAGCCTGGCGCCGCTGCCTGCAAAGGGCCTGGACCTGGCCGGCCTGCGGGCAAAGCTGCAACAGTTCGCCAATCTCTTCTGGCTGAGGCAGCGAACCCTCGAACGGCGGCGCCCCTTCAGCCAATCCGTTTGGGCCCGTCGTCTGTTGTACTGGGGCTGCCGGTTATTCGCCGTGGCCTGTCTGAGCATCCCGATCCGGCTGATCGACCGTGTCCTCACCCGCGAACAAGCCCCGGCACGCAGCGTACCGTTGCAACACCGTGCAGGTGACCAGCTGGTGTTACTGGATTCCTCGTGGCACTCCGGCTTTTTCCCCTTGGCCGAACGGCTCAAGCGCGACGGCGTCGGGATCATCTCCGTGATCTACGACCTGATCCCTCTGACTCATCCGCAATTCTGCGACGCAGGGCTGGTCAAGGTATTCAACCATTGGTTCGACTGGATCGCCCGCACCGCCGACGGCTACATGGCTATTTCCACCACCATCCGCGACCAGGTGCGCGAGGAACTGGTACGGCGCATCGGCGCACAGCAAGCACAGGAACGTTGGTTCGACTATTTCCACTTGGGTAGCGAACTGGATCTGGTGGACCCCAACCTCAAGGTCGACCAGGATCTGCAGCGAATGCTCGAGAAACCCGAGCCGGTATTTCTGATGGTCAGCACCATCGAGCCGCGCAAAAACCATGCGTATCTGCTCGACGCCTTCGAACGCGCCTGGGCGTCCGGCTCACGGGCACGGTTGTGCATCGTCGGGAAAATCGGCTGGAAATGCGAAGCCCTGATCGAACGGATCGAACGTCATCCGCAACTCAACAAACGCCTGTTCATGTTCAACAACCTTTCGGACCGAAGCCTCGAACATGCCTACCAGCATGCCACCGCACTGGTGTTTCCATCCTACGTGGAAGGCTTCGGCCTGCCCCTGGTCGAAGCCATGCAACGCGGCCTGCCGGCGATGGGCAGTGACATCGAAGTGTTTCGGGAGATCGGCGGCGACTTCATGGTCTATTTCGACCTCGATGACCCGCAAAGCCTGGCGGACCTGGTCACCGGCATGGAGCTCAGCGGGATTTTTCCGGCAGCTCGCCCTCTGAACCAATGGCAATGGCTGAGCTGGCGCCAGGCCAGTGAGCAACTGGTGGAACGCATCGAGCATCACGTTACGACTACTGCCTCCGACCGGGAAGCGGTATGCGGATAGCCTTCAACGCCCGGATTCTCCAGGCCCCTCGTACCGGAATCGGCCATTACGTGGCGGAACTGGCAACGGCCCTGACCCGGGAACCTGATGTGCACTTGTCTCTGTTTCACGGCTGGGGCTGGAGTTCGCAGTTGCCGCAAGCCGCCATGCCGGGCTATTCGCGCCTGGGCCCACTGCTGCGCCAGGTTCCGGGGGCCTATCGGGCGCGTCGCTGGCTTGAACAGAAACGCTTCGATCAGCGCCGTTCCCAGGTCATCGACCTGTACCACGAGCCCAGCCTGTGGCCGCTGGCCTTCGACGGCCCGACCGTGATGACCCTGCATGATTTGACTCACCTGCGTTATCCCGAAACGCAACCGCCAGCCCGGCTCAGGGAAATCGAGCGCAGGCTGGGCCACGCCGTGGAACAGGCACGACTGATCCTGACGGACTCGCAGTTCATCGCCGATGAAGTCCGGCAGCACTTCGGTCTGCCAGCCGAACGCCTGCGAGTTGCCCCGCTGGGCATCTCGGCACGTTTCCACCCTCGTGAACCCGAGGCTATCGACGGCGTGCTCAAGGCCCACGGGTTGGAGGCGGGTCGCTATTTACTGTGCGTCGGTACGCTGGAGCCGCGCAAGAACCTGTCGCTCGCCCTGCGAGCCCACGCAGCCTTGCCCGAGTCGGTGCGCCAGGCCTTCCCTTTGTTTATCGTTGGAATGAGCGGATGGCAGCAGGCGCAGCTCAACGCCGAATTGAAAAGCGCCCTGGCCGACGGCCACGTATGTCTGGCTGGTTACTTACCGGACGAACAGGTGGCCCAGTTGCTGGCCGGCGCACGAGCACTGGTTTTTCCGTCGCGCTACGAAGGCTTCGGCCTGCCGGTGCTCGAAGCCATGGCCAGCGGCACGCCGGTGATCACCACCCGCTGCTCGGCAATGCCCGAAGTGGCGGGGCCAGCCGGCAACTATTGTGAACCGGACGATCCCCAGGAACTGCGGGAGGCTATGCTGCGGTTGATCGAAGACCGGCAGCACTGGCAGGCGTGCCGGGCGGCCGGATTGCAACAAGCGACGCTGTTTTCTTGGGAACGTTGCGCGAAGTTGACCGCTGCAGCGTATCGCCAGGCCTTGGGAGGTTGAATGCGAGTCCTGCACTTTTACAAAACCTACCTGCCTGATTCCATGGGCGGCATCGAACAGGTGATCTTTCAGCTGTGCGATAGCACCGACCGGTTGGCTATCGATAACACCGTGTTGACCCTGAGCGGGCGGCCAGACCCCGGGCCGATGAAGATCCGGCAGCATGTCGTGCATCAGGCTCGCATGGATTTCCAACTCGCCTCCACCGGGTTCTCCTACAGCGTTTTCAGAAAATTCCGCGAGCTGGCCGCCGAAGCCGACGTGATCAACTATCACTTTCCCTGGCCATTCATGGACGTGGTGCACTTTTGCAGCGCCATCAAAAAACCCTACGTCGTCACCTACCATTCGGACATTGTCCGCCAGCGCCATCTGCTGACGCTGTATCGGCCCTTGATGCGCCGCTTCCTGGACGGCGCCGATCGCATCGTCGCGGCATCGCCGAACTACGTGCACACCAGCGATGTGCTCAAGAATTACCCGGATAAAACCAGAGTCATCACCTACGGCCTCAACAAGACCAGTTATCCACAGCCTGACAGCGAGCGCATGGCGAGGTGGAAGGCCAAACTGGGCGAACGCTTCTTCCTGTTCGTCGGCGTGATGCGCTACTACAAAGGCCTGCACATTCTGCTCGATGCCCTTGAAGGCGTGGACTATCCGGTGGTCATCGTCGGTGCCGGCCCGCTGGAGAAGCAACTGCATGCCCAGGCCAAGGCACTGGGCCTGCGCAACCTGCATTTCCTCGGACGCCTGGGGGACGAAGACAAGGTGGCGCTACTGGAGCTGAGCTACGCCATCGTATTCCCCTCGCACCTGCGCTCGGAGGCCTTCGGCATTTCCCTGCTCGAAGGCGCGATGTTCGGTAAACCAATGATCTCCAGTGAAATCGGCACCGGCACCAGCTACATCAACATCCACGACGAAACCGGGCTGGTGGTGCCTCCCAGTAACCCCGAGGCGTTCCGCGAGGCAATGCGCACTCTGTGGGAAAACCCTGACCAGGCTCGAGCCATGGGCCAGAAGGCCGAAGCCCGCTACCGTCAGCTGTTCACCTCCGAAGAAATGGGACGCAGATGGGTGCGGCTGTATGAAGAAATGCTGGAGGAGCGGGCGCTGTCCTATGCCTAGGATCAGGATGCGCCAATGTCTCCGTGGCGAGGGAGCTCGCTCCCGCTGGGCTGCGCAGCAGACCTTTGATGTCACGCCGCAACATGAACCAACTACCGAGGAGCTGCTTGTTGGGGCTGCTGCGCAGCCCAGCGGGAGCGAGCTCCCCCGCCACAGGAAATTTCAGTTGTTTCAGGCGTGCCGCTGCAACCCCACGACCGTACGCGGCATGCCCACAAAATGCGGCAAGGCTTCGATCCGCGCCAGCCAGGCCTGAACGTTCGCGTAATCATCCAGCGACACATTGCCCTCCGGCGCGTGAGCGATATACGTGTAGGCGGAAATATCGGCGATGGTGGGCACATCACCGGCCAGATAGCGGCTGGTGCTCAGTTCCTGATCCACCACTTTCAACAGGCCGTGGGCACGGGCGATCACGTCCTCGGCGTTGTAGGCCGCACCAAACACCGTGATCAATCGCGCCGTCGCAGGCCCGCCGTGGATCGGCCCGGCAGCTGCCGACAACCAGCGCTGCACCCGGGCGGCACCGATCGGGTCGGTCGGCAACCAGCGGTCCTTGCCATACTTGGTCGCCAGGTACACCAGAATGGCGTTGGAGTCCGCCAGCACCACGCCGTCGTCGTCGATGACCGGTACCTGGCCAAACGCATTGATCGCCAGGAATTCAGGCGACTTGTGGGCGCCCTTGGCCAGGTCGACGAAAACCACTTCGACCGGCAGCTCAAGCAACGAAAGCATCAGTTGGACACGGTGCGAATGGCCGGAAAGTGGGAAGTGGTAGTGCTTGATAGGTTTCATGGTCAACTCCGCTGAGAGTGACGCCATCAGCACAACGGCGTCGATGGAGTCATCTTGCTCCGTGGGCGAAACCAGGAGAATCACCCGCAAATGCAATCCATCGTTTCGTCTCATGAAACAATCAATTCAACCGCTCAAGGCCGCATGTTCACGCAAGGCGCTGACCATGAAATCGACAAAACTGCGCACCCGCGCCGGCGCATTGCGGCCGCCCTGATAGACGACATGGATGGGCAGCGGCGGCAGCTCGAATTCAGCCAGGACGATTTCCAGTTCGCCGGCCGCCACATTGCCCGCCACTTGGTACGACAAGACCCGGGTCATGCCCAGCCCCTGGCAGGCGGCCGTAATCGCCGCCTGGTTGGCGGTCACTACCAGGCGCGGCAGGGGCCGGACGGCCATAGCCTGGCCTGCGTCGATGAAGGTCCAGTTCTTGATCTGGCCGATGGCCGAAGACGCCACCACCGGCATCCGCTCGAGGTCCTGAGGATGCTCGGGCCGTCCGTGGCGCGCAAAAAATCCAGGCGAACCGCACACCACACGGCGCACCTCGCCCACACGGATGGCGTGCAGGTTGCTGTCCGGAAGTTCGCCAATGCGCACCGCCACGTCGATGCCCTCCTCCACCATGCTGACCGTGCGGTCCAACAGCAGCGCATTGATGCAGACTTCCGGAAACCGTTGCAGGTAGTCGACCAGCGCCGGCGTGACGAACGACTGACCGAACAATACCGGCGCGGTAATCGTCAGTTGCCCTCGCGGCTGTACGTGGCTGCCGGCCGCCGAATCCTCGGCCTCCTGCAAGTCCGCGAGAATCCGCCGACTGTCATCGAGAAAACGCTGGCCGGCTTCGCTCAAGTAAACGTTGCGTGTGGTGCGCACCAACAGCGGCGTACCGATGCGTTGTTCAAGCGCCGCCACTGCCCGCGTCACACTGGCCGCAGACAACCCCAGGCGCCGTGCTGCGGCTGAAAACCCCGCGTCCTGAGCGACTGCGACAAAGACCTGCATTTCCTGGAACCTGTCCATCCGTCCCCCGATGAGAAATCCTGATACAAGTTTTCTAAACGTACCGAAGCAGCGCTACGCGCCCAGTGTAGAGGCCCGGACCAGTGAACCACAGCCTGGCGCAGCCGGACACCAGGAGATTGGCGCCGCCCAGTGCGGCGGTGCTTGGTACCATCGCGCTCAATGACTGAAGGAAAACCCTGTGGGAGCGAGCCTGCTCGCGATGGCGTCGGAACAACATCCATGCATGTTGGCTGACACACCGCTATCGCGAGCAGGCTCGCTCCCACAGGGTACGTGTGCAACCCCATGGTTTGGCTTGAACTGAAAGGCCTGTTTTAGTGAATTCCATTTTTTCCCGTTCGAGTACGTCTCTCATCGCCCTGGCCAGTTGCGTACTGCTGGTCCCCATCATCCTACGCCTGGCACTCGGTTGGTCCGCCCCCTTGGGCTACCTCTCGGACCTGGGCATCGGTGGTTTGCTGGTCGTGTTGCTCCACCGTCGCCCCTGGTGGCTGGCATTGCCGGTGTTGCTGGCCTGGAGTGCGTTGATGCTCGCCAGCATCGAGTTGGTCAGCGCCGTCGGGCGGATGCCCAATCCCTCGGACCTGCATTATCTGTTCGATCCGCAGTTCGTCGAGAACTCCACCAGCGGCGGTTTCGCCCATCCCTGGCTGGCGGCGATCCAACTGGTGGCGCTGGCCCTCTGGCTGGTGGTCCGCTGGACCGGTCAACCTTCCCGGCAGGCGCGCTTGCCACGCCACGCCTGGGCATTGCCGGTGACGCTATTGCTGGTTCACAGCGCCGTGCAATCCTGGCGGCCGAGCGAGGCGGACCAGTGGAACGTATTCAACCTGCCACACCAACTGGTCGCGGCGGGCATCGCTGCCGGGCAGGAACGGGCCCAGCAATGGCTCGACGGCGATGCGGTGGATCCGGCCCCGCCCATGCAGGGGCTGACCCGACTGGACCTGAATGGGGAAAAACTGCTCGCCGCACCCGGGACCGCCCGCAACGTCCTGATCATTGCTCTGGAGGGTATTCCCGGAGCCTATGTGAAGGCCAACCGTCAGGCCTTGAATAGCCGCTATCAGGAACACCTGATGCCGCACCTCAGTGCCTGGGCCGAGCGTGGCATGAACACTCCTGATTACGTCCTGCATAGCCATCAGACCATTCGCGGCCTCTACGCGATGCTGTGTGGCGACTACGACAAGCTCGACGACGGCACGCCCAAAGGCGTCGAAATGCTCAACCAGACCCAGCGCAACCAGGCCTGCCTGCCGGCCCAGTTACGCCAGAACGGGTTCTCTACCCACTTCCTGCAGGGCGCCGGCCTGCGGTTCATGGCCAAGGACCGGATCATGCCGCACATCGGCTTCGACACGACCCTGGGCATGGACTGGTTCACCCGACCGGCCTACCTGCAATTCCCTTGGGGTATGGATGACAAGACTTTCTTCGAGGGCGCACTGGATTACGTCGCACAACTGCAACAGGCGGACAAACCCTGGATGCTCACTCTGCTGACCGTGGGCACCCACCAGCCGTACTCGGCGCCGGATGACTATCTGCAACGCTACGACACCGCCAAACAGGCCGCCGTCGGTTACCTGGATGACGCGCTGGAGAGCTTCCTGGCTGGCCTGGAGCGTCAGGGCATCCTGGACAGCACACTGGTGGTCATCACCTCGGACGAATCCCACGGCATCGATGATGTGCGCCTGGCGTCCTCCTGGGGGTTCAACCTGACCCTGGCCCCGGAACCATTGCCCCGAATCAAGAACGGCGTCTACGGCCATGTCGACCTGAGCGCCTCGATCCTCGATTACTTCGGCTTTGCAGTGCCCAGCTCGTTGTCCGGCCGCTCGATGTTCCGGGACTACCAGACAGGTCGGGAAATCATGTCATTCACCAATGGCAAGCTGCGCTATCACGATGGCAAGGGCCGGTTCACCGAATGCGATTTCCAGCAACGTTGCCGTGACTACACCAGCGAAGGCTTTATCGCCGATCACGCCAGTTACGCCGGACAATTCAGCGGCCAGCGTGCCCGGTTGATCGACGCCCGCGCCGCGGCCCTGGGCCAGACCCTTTCACCTACGCCGCTGAACCAGCATTACCAGTTCGGCAGCGCGGACAAGATTCCACTGCCGGCCCAGGTCACCAACGACTGGACCGATAACCTGATCGGCGCTCAATACCTGGAGATGCCCAAGGGTTCGCAGACCCGTGTCAGCCTGACCATCCGCGCCCTGGAGCCGGAGCATGCTGCGTACATATCTCTCAAGGCCAAGGAGTTCGAACGCGATGTACCGATGGATTTGCCGACCGACGTAGCGGTCACGCCCGAGCAGCCGCTAGTGATGAACATCAGCTTCGACAACCCGCAACCGCGCAAGGCGTTTTCCTTTCACCTGCTCGGCCATGGCGTTGGAGCTATCGAGATCAGCGATTTCAGCGTCGTGACCGAGCCGCTCGATCAGGCGGACCAGCCGGAGTACCTAGATGACATGCAGGACGAGGGCGAGGTCCAGTCCAGTTGAGCCGACACCCTGAGGTCTGCACCGGGGTCAGTCCAGCAACCGATGCAGCTTGGCGTACTGCAATAGCATGATGGTCTTGCCGTCGCAGATCTCGCCGGTTTCGATCATGCCCAAGGCCTGGTCGAGGGGCATTTCCAGCACCTCGATCTCTTCGCCCTCCTCTTCGAGGCCACCACCTTCATGCTTTCGGTCCTCGTCGAAGTATTCGCCGACGAAAAAGTGCACCCGTTCAGTCACTGACCCTGGGCTCATGAAAGCCTCGAACACCTTGCGCACGTCCTGGATGATATAGCCGGTCTCTTCCTGGGTTTCCTTGCGGATGCAGGTGTCAGGGTCGTCGTTGTCCAGCAGGCCGGCGCAGGTTTCGATCAACAGCTCGTCGTAGCCGTTGACGAAGGCCGGGAAACGGAATTGCCGGGTCAGGACTACGGTCTGCTTGGCCTTGCTGTACAGCAGGATCGTCGCACCGTTGCCCCGGTCGTAAGTCTCGCGGGTCAGCTCGCGCCATTGGCCGTTGCGACCCAGGTAGTCATAGGTGGTCTTGCGCAGCACGTACCAATTGTCCGAGAGGACTTCGACGTGCTTGATGCGTACGCGGTCTTTGGTACTGATTGCCTGTGTCATCCAGCCACTCCATCCAAGGATTGTTCATTCAAAATGCCGGGACTCGCGGCAGCGCGCGTTTGTGGGCGGTCTTGAGGTAGGCGCGTTCGATGATCTGTTGCGCCTGGGGCGACACCTGTTCGCCCATCAGGTAACCATCGATTTCCTCGTAACTGCAGCCGTATGCCGTTTCATCCAATTTACCCGGTGCCAGGTCTTCCAGGTCAGCGGTCGGGGCCTTGCGTACCAGCTGCGCAGGGGCGCCCAACGCGTCGGCCAACAAACGCACCTGGGTCTTCGTCAATCCGGACAGCGGGGCCAGGTCGCATGCGCCATCGCCGTACTTGGTGAAAAAACCCATCACCGCCTCTGCCCCATGATCGGTGCCGACCACCAGGCCATTGCTGAAATTGGCAATGGCATACTGCGCCAGCATCCGGGCCCGGGCCTTGACGTTGCCTTTGGCAAAGTCGGTCAGTTCGGCCGAAGGCTGCAAACCCTCGATGGCGATACTGTCCATCAACCCGTCGACACAAGCGGCGATGTTGCTGGTGGTGATCAGATCCGGTCGGATGAAATCCAGCGAGGCCTGGGCATCGTGCTCGTCGGCCTGGGTCTTGTAGGGCAGACGGACCGCGATGAAACGTGTTTCGTGGCCTTCACTGCGCAGTTGCTCCACTGCCAACTGGCACAGGCGCCCGGCCGTGAGCGAGTCGACGCCACCGCTGATACCCAATACCAGGGATTTGCAGCCCGACTCAAGCAACACCTGCTTGATAAACCCGACGCGACGGGCAATCTCGGCCTGTTCGCCACCCGGTTTGAGTTGGCGGTCGATACCCAGTTCCCGGGCGATGCTCTCTTGCAGAAGCGAAGTCATATCAGGCTCCCAGCTGTGGATTGGCGAGGGCGACGTTGAACACTTGCGCGGCATAGCGCAGAAATGAAGCGTCTTCGCAGACATTCTTGATCGGGTCATCGGAGAACTTCACCACCGGCTCGCCGTGGACGCGTACCAGTTTCATGACGATGCTCAGCGGCTCGACCCCTTCGACATCACAGGCCAGGCTGGTGCCCATGCCAAACCCGAACCGGGCCTTGCCACGCACATGACGCAGGATCGGCAGGCATTTTTCGAAATTCAGGCCGTCGGAGAACATCAGGTCCTTGGTGCGTGGATCGACACCCAGCTCGTGGTAGCGCCGCAGCACTTTGTCAGCCCAGACGATCGGGTCACCGGAGTCCTGGCGCAGGCCGTCATAGAGCTTGGCGAAGTACAGGTCAAAGTCTTTGAGGAAGAAGTCGGTGCTGATGCAGTCCGTCAGCGCGATACCGAGCCGGCCACGGTACTCGCGCACCCAGTTTTCCAATGCTGCGTTCTGACTCTCGCGCAGCCGCCCCAGTTGCTGGTGCACCATCAGCCATTGGTGGGCCATGGTGCCGATCAGCGGAAGATCGAATTCATAGGCCAGGTGGGCGTTACTGGTGCCGACAAACACCCCGGGGAAATCGCTGCGCATCACATTCACCACTTCCCGCTGGGCCCTGAACGACAGCCGCCGGCGGGTGGAGAAATCCGAAACACGAAACTCGGCCAATTCTTCCCGACTGGCGTTTTTTTCCAGCCATTCAAACTTCTGGTACAGCTTGCGGGTGACATCGGCCAGCTCGACTTCGGGGTATTTTTCACGGTTGCGCAGTTCGCTGACCATCGCCAGGACCGGTTGCTCGAACATGATGCAGTGCAACATCGGACCACGGACGCGAATGTGCAGTTGGCCATCGACTTCCGACACGTGGATGTAGCGCAGATTGAAGCGAAACAGGCCGAGGAACTGTTCGAAGTCCGGGGTCAAGTATTCACGGAAACGCTTATTGAACAGAAACCGCTGCTCTCCCTCGCGCAGTTGCAAACCGGCAAGCTTTTCCAGTTCCACCCGAATGTCGGGAATCAGGTGGCCGAGCCGTTCCTTGGAACGCACGATGAATTGATATTCCACCTCCACGTTCGGGTGCTGGTGCAAGACCGCCTGCATCATGGTGAAGGTGTAGTAGTCAGTATCCAGGAGACTCTGAATAACGCCGCTGCTTGAATCGAATGCACTGTCCATGTTCGCTCCTTATTCGCTTGCCAGGCGGATGGTTTCTTCGCGGGTCGCGGCAACCTGAACCCCCGCCTGCTGCAAGTCTTGAATGGCTTGGGTTGCGCCCTCCTCGCTGATGGCCCGGCAGGCCGGCAGGTGAATGATCACCTTGAAGCCGGCCGCGGCCAGTTGCAGCGCGGTGGTCTTGACGCAGAAATCCAGCGCCAGCCCACCGACAATCACCTGCTCCACACTCTGGCCTTTCAAGTATTCGATAACCCCTGTGGATAACTTGCCGTGCAAGTCGTGGTAGCAGGCGCCGTATGGGTGCAGGTCCGGTTCCACGCCTTTCCAGACGAAATAGTCGTAATCGTAGGGGGTCGGCAATTCGTCCAGCAGGGTGAAACCCTCGGTGCCGGGGACACAGTGGCTGACCCAGGTGATGTCGGCGTGCTCGAGCCCGGTAGGCACGAGCATCTGTGAGTGCTCGGCAACCACCCATGGGGCCAGGGGCGTGTGGGCGTCCTTGCTGCCGATGCGCAGGCTGGACAGCGACGCCATGAAATTCAGCTCACCACCGATCCGATCGCCACCGGGCACGGGCAGCTCATCAGGGCAAAGCGGTGTGAAGCTCTTCTGTGCGTCGACATCGAAGGAAGCAGTCTTGCGGGTCAGGCTGTTCATGCTGGGTCTCTCCTCTTCATGGGCACAAAAGTACATGATGTGTACTTTCATAACAAGCCACCGGTTCAAAATATTTCTGGAGCCGGGTGGAGTTTAGGGAATGAACCGGTGGAGTTGCTCAATCGAAAATCTTGCTGGTAGAGTACACGTCATGTACAAAATGGAGATGAGCCATGTTCGAGATCGCTCTCTATGGCGGGGCCTTCAACCCACCTCACGCCGGTCACGCCCAGGTGATGATCGAGGCTTCGCTCCAAGCCAGGCGGCTCCTGGTGGCCCCCAGCTTCAGGCATCCCTACGGCAAGCGGATGGTCGACTATGAGATTCGCCTGAAATGGCTGGAATCGATCGTCGAGCGCATCCAACCGCTGTGTTGCGCCGAAGTGCGGGCCAGTCGGGTGGAGCAAGTCGTGGCACGCGGGGTTGAAGGCGCCATCTACAGTTACACCCTGCTCGCCCACCTCGCCGACAGCCTGGCCCTGGACGGCAAACGAATAGCCTTGGTGGTGGGCGAGGATGTTGCGGCGCTGCTGCCGACCTTCTATCGCGGCCAGGAACTGCTGGAGCGTTTTTCCATCCTTTGTGTAGAAGAAAAGATCCACGTGCACAGCACGGCGCTTCGCGAACGCCTGGCCTTGGGCAAGCCGCTTCCCATCCACTGGATGGCACCCGGCATGAACCCGTTAAACTATGACCTTTATGCTGCCCACGGAACCTGACATGCCCAATCCCACAGCCCCCGCGCGCGACTATCTGCACACCATCGACCTGTGTGTGCTGCGCTTTTGCCGGGACACCCAGGCGTTGGAAATCCTCCTGAACCGGCGCGAAGCCGAGCCGTTCGCCGGTCATTGGGCGCTGCCAGGGATCGTGGTCAACGGGGGGGTGGAAGATCTTACGCTGAACGACGCCGTGGAGCGCCTGCGTAACTCCAGCAAAGTCGGCATGCCATTGGCCTGGATCGAACAAGTCGGCACCGTCGGCGACGCATTCCGCGATCCGCGCTGCTGGTCATCGTCGACGTTCTACCTGGCGATCGTCAGCGATACAGTCCTACTGGCCGAGCACCAGGGCTTTTTCCCGCTTAAAGGCGTCGCCAGCGGTTCGATAAAACTGCCCTTCGACCACAACAGCCTGGTTGCGGCGGTCCACGAGCGCTTGTTATCCAAAGCCCTCTACAGCAGCCTGCCGCTGATGTTCCTGGGACCCGAATTCAGCGCACCGCAAGCCGTGAATATCTTCTCCGTCGTACTCGACCGCCCAGTACTCAAGACCAGCATTCGCCAGCGCTTGCTGAAGATGGCCGAGGCGGGCTACCTACGTGAAACCGGTCGCAAGAAAAGCGGCGACGGTGGCCGTCCACAGAGCACGGTGGAAAACCTCAAGCCGAGCAGCGTTTATCTTTTTGATCGGTGTTTTCTGGAGTGATGCTCAGCATACAGCCTGGCTTTGAGACTCCTCCAAACGGTTTCAGATTGAGGAAGCGTTCAGCAAAGGCCTTCGAGCAGACCTGCATCCCGTAGCAGATCCACGATCACCTGCTCATCCACTGCATAGACGCCACGGGAAGCTTTCCACACCAGTTTTTTCTCCTGAAGCGCCAGGAGCGCTTGCTGAACACCGGGCACTTCAACTTTTATATCGCTCTCGGCGATACCGGCTTGCACCATCGCTCTCGCGTACAGGTTCATCGTCGGGGCCTCGAACGGTGCATAGCTTTCGCCTTTGGCGCTCATGACCCGGATCACTGCAGATTGGATAGGCGTCAGGCTATGAATCACCTTCTGCAGATCTGCATTGAGCTCCTCAGCTTGCGCCCGAACCAGCAAGGCGAATCGATGTGGGACCATTTGCGGGTCCAACGCAAAATCGAACCGAATTTCGTCGGCGGCAGCACCGAGCAACTCAGGTCGGTAACCGCTCTCCTTGAACAACTCGAATACGTTGGAGGGATCGAGCGAATGGGGAAGGTCAACGTTGGCGCAAAACCAGCTGATGAAATCTTGATCCAGGGTAGGAAACTGCACCATGGACGCCCCGAAAAAAGCCTGATCCTTGCTGTTCCGCAACATGGCCAGCTTGTCCCGGTTCGATCCGGTGCACACTATGCGCAGGCCATGATGCTTTGAACTGTTGAGTTCGTCCCTCGCCGCTTTCAATGCGAACAGGGCCGCTACCCCCTGATCGGTGGTGATCGCATGCTGGGCTTCGTCGATGATCAGGACAATGATCTTTTTCGACTCATCCGAAAGAGCTGCAAGCGCGGTGGTCAAATCGATGTCCTTACCGAGCCCGATTCTGTCCAGACTGAAGCTCAGACCGCCAACGGTCAGTTTCTCCATGCCAGCACCCTTCGCCAGACGCGTCACGAATCCTTCGCTGCGCCCGACAGCCTCCCGAACCGCTTGCACGATGACCAGACCGGGATCTTTCGTCTGGTCTTTCCAGAGATCGGCGTATAGGACAATCGCTCCCGCTTCCTCCAACGCAGGTCGCAAGTCTTCGCGTGCGAACGTTGACTTGCCGGTACGTCGGGGAGCCGCCAGGAAGACGCCGGAGCTGGCAGCGCTACCGATTGCCACCTGCATGATCAGTTTTGACAGGCGCGCCGCCAACACCGGACGATGGTAGAAAATTTCAGCCACTGGAACGCCTCTCTATAGAAAACTATAGAGCGACTATAGACCAATTATTCGAGGCGAACCGCTAGGCGTCACTTAATTATAGGAAATTATAGAGTGACTATAGACTGATTATATTCACTGAATGCCGCTATTGAGGCCGCCCGTGGTGGAGACGCCGGACGTGGCTTTGCCGTGGTCTCGGACGAAGTGCGCACCCTCGCCCACCCAACAATCGGCGCAGGAGATTCACAACATGATCGAGGAGTTGCAAGCCGGTGCCGGCAACGCCGTCAAACGCCATGCTTGAAAGCCAGCGTCACAGCGACACCAATGTCAGTACCGCCAGGCTTGCCGGTGAACGGCTCAATCGAGTCCTGCAGGACATTGGCGAGATCGACGAAATCAACCTCCCCATGGCCACCGCCACTGAGAAACAAACCTCGGTGGTAGACAATCTGGATCGTGACATCAACCACATCAATGAGCTGAACCAGAAAACTTTCGGCAACCTGCATTCCACCCTGCAGGCGTACAACAAGCTGGAAAACCAATCAATCCTGCTGAACAAATGGTCAGTACTTTCAAGATCTGAGCGTGATTCAGGGCCTGTCCGGCGAGCCGGCCGAGTCGGTCCTGAATCCAAGTGTTGCCGATTAATAAACTTTGTCACAAAGTCTCTTGCATTTCGCGGCCTAGCGAGGAGGCTGCTTCTAGGGAAGCAAAAATAAAGGTTGTCACAAAGCATAATTTTTCAAAATTTCTCGGGCTTTTTCGTTTAATAAAGGTTGTCACAGCAAAGGTTCAGCCAGAAAAAATCACAGGAAGGACCCCGTGCTAAAACCCCAAAAAAATTATGATGGTATCTTTTTGGGGCGTGGTAACCGGTGCGAGCGCTCCTGGCTGGGAGCCCCCTACAAATCGTTGGGTTGGGCATGGATTTCTCTGAGATACATCTTGGAGGGGTTGCTGCTTTTCCGAGCGCAGACGCGCCAACCAGACTGACTGTTTTCCGCTACCAGGCAGGTTTAAAACCGTCCAAGGATACGCCTGTATCCTCACTCATGAAGTCGCTCAATCATGCCGGGCCCAGGGCTCGCCATCTTCAGGGCGCCGCAGGACTCAGTGAAATTCGTGGAGGCGAGTTCCCTGAGGTGACACCGAGTTCATGTCGCCAGATCCTTCACCATATAGACCGCAGAGGTCGGACAAAGGCTCTTGAACTCCTCCGAACTGGAAATTGCCTTTGGGGCTTGAGATCGGTCTCTGTGCTCATATCCCCGAGCCTCGAAGAAGTCGGGTGCTGTTGTGGTCAGCAGATGAAGGCTCTGGGCTCCGTCAGCTTCCGCTATTCGCTCAAGTGCTCTGAGCAGCAGGGTACCGATCCCTGACTTTCGCTGGGCCGGTACGACAACCAGTGAGCGAATCAGACGAGTCCGACCAGTTCCTTCAATGCCCCCGTATCCCAGCTCCGTTTCTCCCCGATGAAAGGAATAGAACATTCGGTCGGGCTGCAAAAGGTCTTGGGTCGGCAAGCCCGCTGCAGTCAGATGCGCAGCCAGGCCTTGGATTTGATCGGTACCAAGCAATCGGACAGAGATATCAGACTGGTTCATTGGGGACTCTGGGGATGGTATCGACGGCCAGTATAGGGCCCAAAGCGAGGGCTTTTTCCAGTTTTATGACGTCCCGTAAGGCGAGGCGAGTGTAAATATCTGCTTTACCGTATATTCGAATTGGCATATATTCGGATTTCCAGATATTGGCCGTACACGCATTCCCCAGGAGGTCACATGCGGGAAACACTGACTCCCCCCATCGTTTTCAAATGCCTGGCTGATGACACCCGGGCCCGGATGACCCTGCTGATCGCCCGTGAAGGCGAACTCTGTGTCTGCGAACTTACCCACGCGCTGGAGCTGAGCCAGCCGAAGATCTCCCGGCATCTTGCCCAGTTGCGCGAGGCTGGAATCCTGATGGATCGCCGCAAGGGTCAATGGGTGTACTACCGACTGCACCCCGAACTGCCGCAGTGGGTGGACGCGATGCTGAAGGGAGTGGTCGATGCCAACCAGGAATGGTTGAGCCCCGATGCATTGCGCCTTGCCGAAATGGGCGAGCGGCCGCAGAGCCCTGTTGCTTGTGCTTGAGAATTCCCTTCGCTGATTGAGTTGTAGTCATGCTGATCGCATTTTTGATTTTCCTGGTGACGATCGTTCTCGTCATCTGGCAGCCCAAAGGCCTGGGCGTGGGCTGGAGCGCCGCACTGGGGGCCGTCGTGGCGCTGCTGGCGGGCGTCGTGAGCCTGTCCGATATTCCCGTGGTCTGGCAGATCGTCTGGAACGCTACCGCCACTTTCATCGCCGTCATCATCATCAGCCTGCTGCTGGATGAGGCGGGGTTCTTCGAGTGGGCGGCATTGCACGTGGCCCGCTGGGGCAATGGCAGCAGCCGCAAGCTGTTCGCCTTCATCATCCTGCTGGGCGCCGCCGTCTCGGCGCTGTTCGCTAACGACGGTGCGGCACTGATCCTGACCCCGATCGTCATCGCCATGCTGCTGGCCCTGCGCTTCTCCCCGGCGGCGACGCTGGCATTCGTCATGGCGGCGGGCTTCATCGCCGATACCGCGAGCTTGCCGCTGGTGGTGTCCAACCTGGTGAACATCGTTTCCGCCGACTACTTTGGCATTGGCTTCAGCGAATACGCCTCGGTCATGGTGCCGGTGAACCTGGTCAGCATCGCCGCCACCCTGGGAATGCTGCTGTGGTTCTTCCGCAAGGACCTGCCGCGTACCTATGAACTCGACCAACTGAAGGCTCCCGAAGCCGCTATCCGCGACAAGGCGACGTTCGTTGCCGGCTGGTGGGTGCTTGCGCTGTTGCTGGTTGGCTTCTTCGCCATCGAGCCGCTGGGCGTTCCGATCAGCGCCATCGCTGCTGCCTGTGCGCTGATCCTCTACCTGATCGCCGCGCGTGGGCACGTGATTTCAACCCGCAAGGTGCTCAAGGACGCGCCTTGGCAGGTCGTGGTGTTCTCGCTTGGCATGTACCTCGTGGTGTATGGCCTGCGTAACGCCGGCCTCACCGACTACCTGACGCAGATCCTCAATGTCTTCGCTGGCTACGGAATCTGGGGCGCATCCCTCGGGACGGGGCTGCTCGCCGCTGGCCTGTCGTCGGTCATGAACAACATGCCCACTGTGTTGGTAGGGGCCTTGTCGATCCATTCCGCCGAGGCCACCGGCATCGTGCGCGAGGCCATGATCTACGCCAACGTCATCGGCTGTGACCTCGGTCCGAAAATCACCCCCATCGGCAGCCTGGCCACCTTGCTGTGGCTACACGTGCTGGCCCGCAAGAACATCGTCATCACCTGGGGTTACTACTTCCGCACCGGCATCGTCCTGACGCTGCCGATCCTGCTTGCCACCTTGGCCGCATTGGCCATCCGCCTGAGCTTTTGAACCGGAGATACCTGATGAAAGTCTTGTTCATGTGCACCCACAACAGCTGCCGCAGCATCCTGTCCGAGGCGCTGTTCAATCACCTGGCCCCAGAGGGTATGGAAGCTGTGAGCTCGGGCAGCTTCCCAAGCGGCAAGGTCAATGAGCGGGCACTGAATACCCTGGAAGCCGCCGGTATCCCCACCGCAGGTCTTTCAAGCAAGGCCTCGGATGCCTTCGAGAGCTCTCCTCCCGACATCGTTGTCACCGTGTGCGACCGCGCTGCCGGCGAAGCCTGCCCGATCTTCTTCGGTCCATCGCTCAAAGCCCACTGGGGCCTGGCCGACCCTTCGGCGGTCACCGGGAGTGAGGCAGAAATCGAAGAAGCCTTCCAGACAACACTTGCGAAGATTGATGAGCGCGTGCGCGCCTTCATTGCGCTGCCTTTCTCGCAACTGAGCCAGGACGAACTGAAAGCCGAACTTGCCCGCATCGGCGCGCTGTAGGCCCTGGATCAATGGAGACCGAAATGAACGACCACCTGCCCAATGTCCAACCAGAACTTATTGATCTGCCGTCGCTGGAGCGGCTGGCGCCGAAGGATCCTTCCACACACAAACCGCGCATCCTGCTGCTGTACGGATCGACCCGCGAACGCTCATTCAGCCGCTTGATGGTCCAGGAGGCTGCGCGCCTGCTGGAAGAGTTCGGCGCCGAAACCCGAATCTTTGATCCTTCCGGCCTACCGCTGCCGGATGACGCTCCGGACTCTCACGAGAAGGTGCTGGAACTCCGCGAGCTGATGCAATGGTCCGAGGGCCAGGTGTGGTGCTCGCCCGAGCGTCACGGCTCAATGAGTGCTGTCTTCAAGGCGCAGATCGATTGGGTACCGCTGGCCATGGGCGCGGTTCGCCCAACCCAGGGCAAGACCCTCGCGGTGATGCAGGTATGTGGAGGCTCGCAGTCCTTTAACGTGGTGAACCAACTGCGCGTGCTTGGCCGCTGGATGCGTATGTTTACCATCCCGAACCAGTCGTCGGTGCCGAAAGCCTTCCTGGAGTTCGATGAAGCCGGGCGCATGAAGCCGTCTTCTTTCTACGATCGACTGGTCGACGTGATGGAGGAACTGACCAAGTTCACGCTCCTGCTGCGTGATCGCCAGGATTATTTGGTAGACCGCTACTCCGAGCGCAAAGAGTCGGCGGAAGAACTATCCAAGCGAGTCAATATTCGGTCTATCTGAGGTCATGAGCATGTCGCATCCTTACTCATTGAAATCGTTGCCCCATGCTCCGGGTGTGCTGATTTTTACGCCTTGTCCGGGCACCCAGACCAGCGGTCTCGCTGAAAGCCTGGATACGCTCAAGAAGGCCGGTGCCGTGGCGCTGGTTACGCTGATGTCGGACGCAGAGCTTCAGGAAAACGGAGTTGCCCAGCTTGGCGTCGCGGCCAAGCAGCATGGGTTGGAGTGGTACCAACTGCCGATCAAGGATGATCATGCTCCGGATAAAAACTTCGAGGTCGGGCTGGGAGAGATCCGCCACCAGTTGAACGCTTTGCTCGCATCCAACAAGGCCCTGGCCATCCACTGCAAGGGCGGCTCCGGCCGCACCGGGCTGTTCGCTGCCCGTCTGCTGATCGAGTCCGGAATGCCGCGCCGCGAGGCGATTGCATGGGTGCAGGATCTTCGCCCACGGGCGATTCAGAAGCCTGCGCACATCAACTACATCAACCAGTTCGGCGAAGGCTGAGCGCTCCAGCCAGACAGGAGAAACCATGGCCACCGAAGGCGAGCTACTCGATGTCATCGTGATTGGCGGCGGGCAGTCCGCGCTGACGGTGGCCTATTTTCTCAAGCGGGCCAAGCTCTCGTTCCTGCTGCTTGACGCTGAAGAGGCTGCGGGCGGGGCGTGGCGCCATGGCTGGCACTCGCTGACGCTGTTCTCGCCCTCCGCTTGGAGCTCCATCGCGGGCTGGCCGATGCCGCCAGTCACCGAAGGTAATCCTGATAGGGATCACGTGGTCAGCTACCTGGAGCAGTACGAGGCGCGCTACGGGTTTCCTATCGTTCGCCCCGTCAGCATCACGGCGGTGGAGCGGACCGCACGTGGTCTTCGTGTGCGCTCGAAGGACCGCAACTGGGAAGCCCGTGCCGTCATCAGCGCAACGGGGACCTGGAGCAAGCCCAATGTTCCGGCCTATCCGGGGATAGAGCTGTTCCAGGGGCAGCAGATTCACTCCGCCCAGTACCAGTTACCAGAGGCTTTCCAAGGAAAACGCGTGCTGGTCGTTGGTGGTGGCAACTCGGGGGCGCAAATCTACGCGGAGCTGTCCGAGATCGCCGACGCAACGTGGGTAACCACGAAGGAACCGGCGTTTCTGCCTGATGACGTGGATGGCCGGGTGCTGTTCGAACGGGCTACCGAGCGCCTCAAGGCTCAACAGGAGGGCCGTGTTATCGACGCACAGGTCGGTGGGCTTGGTGATATCGTCATGGTGCCCTCAGTAGTCCGGGCTCGCGAGCGCGGGGCCCTTCGTGCTGTAAGGCCTTTCACCTCATTTACGTCGGATGGGGTCGTCTGGCCCAACGGTGAGAAAACCCAGGTCGATGTGGTGGTCTGGTGTACTGGATTCCGGCCGGCACTGGATCACCTTAAGGCACTGGACGTGCTGGATGACTACGGAAGGGTCGAGGTTGATGGGGGGCGTTCTATTCGCGAGCCGCGCCTCTGGCTGGTCGGATATGGCGACTGGACCGGCTTGGCCTCGGCGACGTTGATTGGCGTCACCCGTACCGCGCGCAGCACAGTTAACGAAGTAGTCGAACACCTGAACAGCTTGGAGCAGTCGGATGCATAGCGGAATCGAAATTCGTGTCGCCAGACCAGAGGATGCAGAAGAGATCCAGATCATCTACGCGCCCATCGTACTCAACACGGCCATCTCATTCGAAGAGGCAGTGCCGAGCGTGGAGCAAATGTGTGAGCGTATCTCCACGACGCTGCAAACCTATCCGTATCTGGTGGCTGTGCGAGAAGGACGGGTAGTCGGCTATGCCTACGCCAGTCAGCACCGGGCGCGTGCGGCGTACCGGTGGACGGTGGATGTGACGGTGTATGTCGCCGAGGGGCAGCGCCGCAGCGGAATTGCTCGGCAGCTCTATGACGTGCTGCTGCCGGTTCTGAAGCGTCTGGGATATCGCTCGGCGTATGCCGGTATCGCCTTGCCGAATGAAGGCAGTGTCGGGCTGCACGAACGACTCGGTTTTCAGCACATCGGTACGTTTCCGCAGGTCGGATTCAAGCTCGATGCTTGGCATGATGTGGGGTATTGGCGGTTTGAGTTCGGTGACGACGGCCTTCGACCCGAGGCTCCAATGAGCTTCGTATCCTAAACCCGAATGCCACGCTAGAGCGTCCCAGCCCGCGCCGTTGCTGGCTGCGACAGCACTAATCCTCCAACACATGTGAGTAAACCTGAATCGTCCCAGTTTTGTAGACACCTCCAAACCTAATAATGATGCCCAAAGATTGGTGAAATGGTGCTTGCACTACAGGGGGCTAGTTGAAAAGGGCCAAGAAACGGCTGAAATTGACAGCGGCAATGGCAAGGCCGCTCAGTACGATAACTGTCGTGTAGATCGGGTGGTCTTTGACGATTTCAATTAACACAACAGGATGCACCCCGTTCCGCTCGTACCATTTGGATTTTGTCTTCAAGGACTTTTCATGTGTACGCTCGAAGAAGTTCGCAAACATATCGAGCTTCCTTAGGGTCGATTGATGCATTTTTATGTACTCAGCGTTCACAAAGGCGGCAGCCTCATCAGCGCCGGGCAGTGCGTCTTGGTCGCTGGCATTATTGAGTTCAGCCAATGCCATGATCCTGCCTTTCCTTCCCCTACTATCGGCATGCGGGGCATAGTTTCTTCCATATAACGCAACCAGCTCACGCGCAAGGTCAACCTTCTTGTCATCCGGCAGCTCTACGGGTTTGCCCCCGAGCACCCGAAAGCGATGCTCAAGCGCAAAGAACCCGAAATTTTCGTCTCGCATGTTCCAATGCAGGAACCGACAATCCTTGTGCTTATCAAGCCATTGGAAAAAACCTTTCAGCATCGACTTTTCGAATTTATTGAGCTCTGCTTGCATGCTGGAGAGCTGTTTGCTGAGCTCTGCTTCTTTATGGATGGACCACGATTTGGTTTGGCCGGTTTTTAGGTTCCGTGTGGCGATGGATGTCACACGTTTCGACTCCCCCGTATCATTTTCATAAAACGATTCGCAGGAGTAGTGAATTACGTAAACTCGGTTCGCGTCCAGGTAGAGGTCTTCGATTAACGCTCTGCTCCTTTTGCGATCCTTTACCCGATCTAGCTCTGCTCCCACACCTTTCCCCTCAACCCAATGCACTGTAGGCGAAGCTGGTGATTTTGCCCTCAAATGTGGGTACCCGCTAGATTCACCCCTAGCTTTGCCTTTGACTCTTCCTGAGGGTATACCGCTTGGGGATAATCAGCCGGCTTTGTCTTGGTGGATTGCCCTACAAATCGACGTGGCCTTCACCAAGCCGCTCCCAATGCCGGCCGTCAGAACGTAGGACCATTCGCTTCCGCCGAAGCGGGCTGGTGGGCGTGAGCCAACAGGCGTATCCTACAAGTGCTTGCTCCGAGACTTGTTGGCCTACAGCCTCCCCTTGGAGACATCTGATAGCCCGCCGCTGAGGCGGGCTTCTTTGCTATCGGGTCGCAGCGCCTTTGGTTTGCTAGCTTCCCAAGCTAGGCTCTGCCAGGGCGCATGCCCATCAGCGGTCTACCCGCCTCCCTAAGCACGACGATTATCGACGTACCCAAATCCTTAATCAGGCGCATGGAAAGCAGGCGGAGGTTTGGCGAAATTCGCTTACGCAGCCATTGCTTCGCAGGATTCTGCGCAGGTCATGCAGGCCTGGGCGCATTGCTGACAGTGGTCTGCCTTATGCTTACCGCACTCCTCCCCGCAGGCCCGGCAAATTTTGGCGCATAGGGCACAAAGCTCTTTGGCCAGCATGCTTTCTCGTGCCATCAAGGTAGCCGCAAGGTTGCACATATCTGCGCAATCTCTGTCCAGCTTGATGCAGTCAGCCATCATTTTTACATCTTGTTCTTGTAGGCAGGCTGACGCACAGCCTTCACAGGCCAGCGCACAGCGCAGGCATTCCGAGATGCATTCTTCAAAGCGACTGTTCATGGTCATATCTCCGGTATCGGGTCGATTTGATGCCAGTGCACCGTCTCATGACGGTATGTAGCGTTCGACCTGACGGGGTCCTGAAGATTGATTACATTTCTGTAAGCTTGTCCGAATCCTCTCGGTGTGAAGGCGTGCCCGATCATTTAAGGCTGGAACATCACTGCTTATGAATGCTCACGATCTTCGCGACGCTTCCTTCCATACGGAACCCAAATTTCACCTTGTCTCCTACGTTCAAGCCCTTCAGCTGTGCAGGCTCAGCATGGAAACCCATGGTCATCGCCGGCCATTTGAGCTCTGCTACCGGGCCGTGGGCCAATGTGATTTTTCCGCTTTGAGGATCCAGCGCCTTTATTGCCCCTTCAGCATGCGCGGTGGGTGCCGCCTGGGTGCCTTGGCCTCCTTCGGCGGAAGCTGGCATGTTCTTCATGTCCATACCATCCATGTCCTGGGCATGCACACTGGCGGCGAAAGCTGTGACCAGGGCTGCGATGACGATTAGCTTTTTCATTGGTTTTCTCCTGAGGGGTTGGGGGTAGTGACAGTAAGTTCGCGGCGACGGATCAGCCAGTACGCCGCAGGTATTACAAACAGGGAGAGCAACGGAGCGGTTAGCATGCCGCCGACCATGGGCACCGCGATGCGACTCATGACCTCGCTGCCGGTACCGCTGCTCCAGAGGATGGGCAGCAGGCCTGCAACGATGACCGCCACGGTCATTGCCTTGGGTCTGATGCGCTGCACCGCACCCTCACGGATTGCGCCGAGCAGCGCTGCTCGTGTGGTTTCGCCACTGGCCTGACGCTCAGCCCAAGCGTTATTCAGGTAAATGAGCATAATCACGCCAAACTCCGCCGCTACGCCGGCCAAGGCAATGAAACCAACGCCTGTGGCCACCGACAGGTTGTAGCCCAGCAAGTACAGCAGCCAAACGCCTCAGCATCGGCTCGCTCGACCGTGGCCTGAGCTGTCTCTACGCGAGCTTTACGTTTGTCCCGGTTCGGTACGTCCTGGGACAGGCCAACCACCTGCATGGTCATGAAGTCTCTGTTCAAGCTCCAGCGATCAGCGCCTTCAATCGGCAGGTTTTGTACTCCAAGATTCAGGCGCGGATCGGGTAGTTCGCCCGCTGGAATGACCAAGTTGCGCGCAGCTGATGCCTGCTCTTGGCGGGCTTGTAGAGAGGGAGCGTTGCGTTCAGCCAGTTGCAGCGCTTCATCCAGCGGCAGCGTTGTCGCCTGTGCTGAGACAGCCGGCAGCAGTATGAAAAGGACGGCAGTGGGAGTTCGTCCCTGAAAACGTTGGGGAGTCATGAGAATGATTCCTCGAAAGATCAGCGCCCAGGCGCGTGCCATCGGCCCGCTGCTAGGCAGAACGATGGTGTGAAATTAAGAGGGAGTCAGACGCGGGGAGGACGCCATGGATCGGGGGGAGAACCTGTTGCTATGCCTACAGCGTAGGTATCGGCAGGTCGTGGCTTGGCATAGGTCAGTCCAGGCGTCAGGAAGCTGAGCTGCACTGTGCTGGCAGTTCTGCACTCCTGGCCTACCTTGCAGGATTTGGCATGGTCACCAGTCTTGCCCGGCTCTTGGTCCTGGCAGCAGTCATGGTCCATGCCCGCCATCATTTCCATGCCCATGGTCTGCATTGGGCAAGGTTCAGTCGCCGAATCGATGCCCGCCATCCCGTTAAGCGGAAGCGCCACGATAAGCATCAGGATGGTGAGCAGTCGAATGAAGCGTTTCATGATGGGCGAATATAGGTTACCGGGATGAATTCAGCATTAAGAGGCTTCACCAAACAACCGCTTGGAGGCTGGAAGGCTGATGTAAAAGGTTGTGAATCCCTCCGCTGAAGTACACCAAATTCGTCCGCTGTGAGCCTCGATGATGGAGCGTGTTATCGACAGGCCCAGGCCTGCATTGCTTGGTCCGCCTTCGCGTCTGGCTGGATCAGCCCGATAGAACCGGTCGAAGATCTTGCCAATGTGCTGAGGATCGATGGTTACTCCGCTGTTACGTATGGACAACGTCACGTTTTCACGTGTTTGCTCGATCTGCACTGATATCTCGTTGCCTTCCGGGGTGTAGCGCAACGCGTTCGATAAAAGGTTGGAAAGCGCTCGGTCAATCATCAAGAGATCGCCACGAACCTTGCCACGACCTTGGAGGGTCAGCTGGATGCCTTGATCCTCAGCCAGAAACTGGTAGTACTCGAACAGCTTGGATACGAGTTCGGAGAGCTCCACATCAATCTGCTCAGGCACGATCAGACCGTTATCCGCCTTCGCGAGGAAAAGCATGTCGTCGATCATGCGCGACATGCGCTTGAGGTCTTCAAGGTTCGAATAGAGGTTTTCCTCATAGGCATCCAGGTCACGCTTCTTGGTGAGCACCACTTCGGTATGGGTAAGTAGGTTGCTGACCGGCGTTCTCAACTCATGAGCGATATCGGCAGAGAAGTTGGACAACCGAACGAATGCATCCTCCAACCGTCCCAGCATCCCGTTGAAAGACAGGATGAGCTCCTGAAGCTCTAGCGGTACGGGCTCCAGCGGAATGCGCTCGCGGAGCGATCTTGCCGACATCCCGGTGGCCACTTTGGTGATTTGCCCGACAGGCCGAAGCCCACTCTTGGCAACGACCCAGCCCAAGCCTGCGCTCACAATCGCGCTGATCACCAGGCCGATGCCGAACCACCATTGCAGGGTGACAAAGAAATGCGCGTGAGTGGTGACATCGAGCATCAGCACGGCCGTCACCGGTTCCGGCTCGCCCGCGATGGTCATCTGGGCGGTGATACCGCGGAAGTTCTGCGCTTCATCCTGCCATTCCCAAACTGCGCCCCGGTGCGCCTGCTCGAACTGCTTAGGAATTTGCGAAGCCTTGGGATCTGAAAAAAGGACCGTTCCGTCAGCCTTGGTGATTTTCGCCGACAGATCCTGATGTGCGCCGAGCAATGCCCGCAGCTGCTGCTTCTGATCGTCGAGCCCGCCTCGCGCTACTGAAATGGACAGAATATGACGCGTTGACTCCAGCTTTTCGGAGAGCGCCTGCTCATCCAGCATCCGGAAATGGTGCTGGCTGAGCCCGTAGAAAGCCACGCCGGCAACGACCAAGACAGCAGTCACCGCGAACATGAACATCAGGGTCAGTCGCTTGACGAGCGATGATTGCGGGCGCATCACTCGGCCACATCCATCATGTAGCCCATGCCTCGGGCGGTATGGATGAGCTTTGGCGCGAAGTCGTCATCAATCTTGGCCCGCAGTCGGCGAATCGCGACCTCGATCACGTTGGTGTCACTGTCGAAGTTCATGTCCCAGACCTGAGAAGCGATCAGCGACTTGGGGAGCACCTCCCCGCGTCGGCGCATGAGCAGCTCCAAAAGGGCAAACTCCTTGGCAGTAAGGTCGATCCGCTTGCCGTTTCGCGTAGCCCGGCGCTTGAGCAGGTCAACCTCAAGGTCCGCCATCTTCATGGTGGTTTGAGCAGAACCACCGTTGCCTCTGCGCAGCAGTGTGCGGACCCGAGCCAACAGCTCAGAGAACGCAAAGGGCTTCACAAGGTAGTCATCAGCACCCAGCTCCAAGCCTTTAACGCGATCATCTACGCCATCACGGGCCGTGAGAAAGAGGACCGGCACGTCTTTCCCCGCTGCCCGGATCTTGCGCAGGACCTCCCAGCCATCGAGCCCCGGCATCATTACGTCCAAGATCAGCAAGTCATACGCTTCGCTCTGCGCCTGTTGCAGGGCGTCAGTGCCTGTCATCACCCGGTCTACAGTGAAGCCAGCCTCTGTTAGGCCTTGCTGGAGGTAGACACCGGTTTTCGGCTCATCTTCGGCTACGAGTAATTTCATCTGCTCTCATCCACGCGGAGTGCATCTCCAGTTTGCAGGAAAAAAGACGCCCAACCAGAAGCTGACGGAAAAGTAATGTCGCGATCAGTTTTCTGACAGCACCGCGAGGCTAATTTGACCCTGTACCTGACGCCATGAGGCGCAGAACCCACTGAGGATCTCCAGATGAACATGGTCAAAGCAATTGTGATGGTCGTTACCTTCGGCATGGCAGGCATCGCCCTGGCAGAGGGCGGCGCGGACCGGACCTTTGCGCGGATGGAAGCGGCTCGCCAAAACTCCATGCAGGCCTATCAGGTTGCGCAGCAGGAGAAAGAGCAGCCGCCGGTCGCCGCACAGTCCAGCAAGCATGTCGGCCACGAGAGCTGCTGATCCGAGCTTACAGAAATGTAATCACTCCGGAATCTGAACTATGGCAGTTTCAGACTACGGCCTCTCATCAGCCTCGCGCAGTAGCGAAAGTCTACGAGACTGGTGAGAGCTCCAACGAACCCAAGGGCTGCGCCATCGAGCAGCCTGGATATCAGCGATCTACCTGACTGGACGCAACGGCATGCAAAGCAAAACCACGAGACGATCATTCGTCAAAGGCCTGGCCGCTACCGGACTTCTGGGTGGGCTCGGCATGTGGCGCGCGCCGGTCTGGGCTGTGACCAGCCCTGGCCAACCGAACGTGCTCAGCGGCAATGAATTCGACCTGTATATCGGTGAACTGCCCGTCAACATTACGGGGGCAGCTCGTACGGCCATGGCCATCAACGGCTCCGTGCCAGGGCCGATCCTGCGATGGCGCGAAGGCGACACCGTGACGCTGCGCGTACGCAACCAGTTGAAACAGGACACCTCCATTCACTGGCACGGCATAATCCTGCCCGCCAATATGGACGGTGTGCCGGGCTTGAGCTTTCACGGCATCGCTCCCGATGGCATGTACGAATACAAGTTCAAGGTCCATCAGAACGGCACTTACTGGTATCACAGCCACTCAGGCCTCCAAGAGCAGTCTGGGGTCTATGGCGCACTGGTGATCGATGCTAAGGATCCCGAGCCGTTTGTATATGACCGCGATTACGTCGTCATGCTCAGCGATTGGACGGATGAGGACCCGGCGCGGGTGCTCTCCAAACTCAAGAAGCAGTCCGACTATTACAACTTCCACAAGCGCACGGTCAGCGACTTCGTTGACGACGTGAGCGAGAAAGGCTGGTCGGCCGCTGTAGCGGATCGGAAGATGTGGGCTGAAATGAAGATGAGCCCCACCGACCTCGCAGATGTGAGCGGGTATACCTACACCTACCTCATGAACGGCCAAGCTCCGAACGGCAACTGGACGGGTATCTTCAAGCCCGGCGAGAAGATCCGCCTGCGATTCATCAACGGCTCGGCCATGACCTATTTCGATGTCCGGATTCCTGGGCTCAAGATGACGGTTGTGGCTGCCGACGGCCAGTACGTCAAACCCGTATCGGTCGATGAGTTCCGGATCGCCGTTGCTGAAACCTACGATGTCATCGTCGAGCCTGAAAACGAACAGGCCTATACGATTTTCGCGCAATCCATGGACCGTACCGGGTATTCCCGAGGCACCCTGGCAGTTCGCGAAGGCTTGCAAGCGCCCGTACCGGCGGTAGATCCACGCCCGATCATCGCCATGAGCGATATGGGCATGGACCACGGCAGCATGGGCGGAATGGATCATGGCAGCATGGCTGGCATGGACCAGGGCAGCATGGCCGGAATGGATCATGGCAGCATGGCTGGCATGGACCAGGGCAGCATGGCCGGCATGGATCACAGCAAGATGGCTGGAATGGACCACGGCAGCATGGCCGGTATGGACCACAGCAAGATGACTGGGATGGGCAATGAAGGCATGGCCGGCATGAGCGGCGCAATGCAAAGCCATCCGGCTTCCGAGACCAACAACCCACTGGTCGATATGCAGACTATGTCGCCAACGCCAAAGCTGAACGATCCGGGAATTGGCCTACGCAACAACGGGCGTCGAGTGCTGACGTACGCCGATCTGCGGAGCACCTTCATCGATCCCGATGGTCGAGAGCCTGGACGGACAATCGAACTGCACCTTACCGGCCACATGGAGAAGTTCGCGTGGTCGTTCGACGGTATCAAATTCTCCGACGCTGAACCGCTGCGGTTGAAATATGGCGAGCGTCTTCGCATCACCTTGGTCAACGACACCATGATGACTCACCCCATCCACCTCCACGGTATGTGGAGTGATCTGGAGGACGAGAACGGCAACTTCATGGTTCGCAAGCACACCATCGACATGCCACCTGGCTCAAAACGAAGCTATCGCGTCACCGCAGATGCCTTGGGACGTTGGGCCTATCACTGTCACCTACTGTTCCACATGGAAATGGGCATGTTCCGAGAAGTACGTGTGGACGAATGAACTGGAGATTTGAGATGAGCAAACCAATGAAACGAAGCGCCTTTTTCCTTTCTGCTGCGATGGTAGGCATTCTGGCTGTTTATGCCCCGTCGTCGTGGTCCAGCGACAATCATGATCAGCATTCCCAGAAAACCACAGAGGCCGGCAAAGCCAAAGGCTCGCAGGACAAGCAGGGCCGGGGGATGAACCATGAAGGCATGGACCATGGTTCCATGGAAGGTATGGACCACGGCTCGATGAAGGGAATGGACCATGGCTCGATGGAAGGCATGGACCACGACAAAATGATGAAATCGCATGGCAGCGACAAAGCTAAGGCAGGGAAAGATGGCCAATAGCCTCGGGCGGCCTTCGCTGCTGGCTCTGACCGTTTCGATCAGCATGCTGGGCGTAACGCCCAGCTTCGCTGCTGAAGAAATGGATCACTCGGGCATGGATCATTCGAAAATGGGGCACGGCTCCATGCAAATGGATGCTGCTCCATCCGAATCGATGCCGGCGATGGATCACAGCAAGATGGGGATGGGCAAACAGCAGAAAAAGCCTGCCCCTGTTGATCACAGCCAGATGGGGCATGCTCAAAGCAAGAGTAAATCCAGCCCGGTGGACCACAACAAGATGGACCACAGCAAAATGAACCATGGAAACATGCAGGGCATGGATCACGGCTCTATGAAGGGCATGGACCATTCCCAGATGAACCATAGCTCAGCGACTTCTCCGACCACGACGAGCCGCACGCCGATTCCAGTGCTCACTGATGCGGATCGCGAGTCGGCCTTTCCGCCCCTGGGTGGCCACCAAGTGCACGACAGCGGAATCAACAGCTTCTTCCTGTTGGACCAGCTCGAATACCAGGACGCCGATGAGGGCAGCACCCTGGCCTGGGACGCATCAGGCTGGATAGGCGGCGACATTAATCGCCTCTGGGTTCGTTCGGAAGGCGAGCGCACCAATGGGGTAACCGAAGATGCTGAGCTGCAACTCCTGTACGGGCGCTCGGTCAGCCCTTGGTGGGATGTGGTCGCCGGGGTCCGCCAGGATTTCAAACCGGAATCCCCACAGACCTGGGCAGCCTTTGGTATTCAGGGCATGGCTCTGTATGACTTCGAGGCCGAAGCCACGGCGTTTATAGGCGAGAACGGTCAGACTGCTGCGCGTCTTGAGGGCGAATACGACATCCTGCTGACCAATCGCTTGATTTTGCAGCCCACGGCCGAGGTCAATTTCTATGGCAAGAACGATCCTGAGCGCGGCGTTGGCTCGGGCCTTGCCAATACCGAAGTCGGGCTGCGCCTACGGTATGAAATTGTCCGCCAGTTTGCTCCATACATAGGCGTTACCTGGAGCCGCTCCTACGGCAACACCGCTGACTTCATCCGAGACGAGGGTGGAGATGTTGATGAGGCACGCTTCGTTGCCGGTATCCGGATGTGGTTCTGAGAATTCCAACATGAAAAAAACAATTACAACGCTGCTTGGGGCCGGTGCTGTCGGAAGTGCTGCGGTATTGGGCACAGCCTATTTCGGTCTGGTGAATGTCGGCGCTGATGATCCTCACTTCCCGGCAGTCCATTCCTTTCTCGCCATGGCTCGTGATCGGTCTATTGAGGTTCGAGCGCGAGACATCGAAGTCCCTGATCTGAAGGAAGCCGCGTTGATCAAAGCGGGGGCGGGCAACTACAACGCCATGTGTATAGGCTGTCACCTTGCCCCTGGCGTTGGGAAGACTGAGCTAAGCCAAGCGCTATACCCGTCGCCACCCGACCTCACCAAGGTGGGTGTCGGAGGCGATCCAGCCGCCGCATTCTGGACAATCAAGCACGGTATCAAAGCCACGGGCATGCCCGCCTGGGGCAAGAGCATGGGCGATGAGTACATCTGGGGAATCGTCGCGTTCCTGGATCAACTGCCCCAGATGAATGCCGAGCAGTACAAGGCCTTGGTGGCCACGAGCGGCGGCCACCAGCACGGCGGCGGTGAAAGCGATATGCACAACCATGAGGGCCAGCACGGCGGGAGCGGTCGTGCCGAGCATGGTGATCACGATGAAGCGGCAGACGACGATCATGCCCAGGCAGCTCACGACCATGGAGCTGCACCCGCAGGCTCCGCTCAAGCGGCAGATCATCACGGTGACCACAATGCGGCCGAGGCCCATTCGGATGCCCACCCGACATCGTCGCCAAAGACGCATGTTCACAAAGACGGTAAGGAGCACACTCATGCCAACTAACCGGATATTCGTTCGGCTAGCCGCTATCGCTGGGCTTCTGGTGACCTCGGCGGCCTATGCTGCCGAGCCATTGTCCATCGACGTTCACCGAGACGCGAACTGCGGTTGCTGCAAGAAGTGGATCGCGCACCTGGAAGCCAATGGTTTCAAAGTGACCGACCATGTTGAGACGGACATGAGCGCAGTGAAACAGAAGCTGGGCGTAGCGCCACGGTTAGCGTCCTGCCACACAGCTGTGATCGACGGAAAGTTTGTTGAAGGTCACGTGCCAGCTGAGCAGATTCGAGAACTCAGGGGGCGGAACGATCTAGTCGGGATCGCCGTACCAGGAATGCCAGCTGGGTCCCCAGGCATGGAGGTTGATGGCGTAAGCCATGCCTACCAAGTCATTGGTTTAATCAAAAGCGGCGAGGACCAAGTAGTCGCCAACTATCCAGCCAAATAACGCACCTACCAGGAGGACGGCGGTAGGCTGACTGCCGTCCCTTATTCCCCCGCTAGAAAGCTTCATCAGCTCAACAGGACGACAGAGAGGGGCTACAAAGGGTAGCTAGTCAGATTCACGGCGCTCGCGGACTGGCTTGAGTACGATATCGCCGTTGATGAGCTCGATGGAGAGTCTGTCGCCCGTCGTGACCCCGAGCTCGCGCAAAATGTCATCGGGTAATTCCACAATCACATCGCCGGAGCCGTCGCCGGGATCTAGGCACTTTACCGTGGTGCGCGCTGATTGAGTCATTGGACTCTCCTGCCTGAGCTACCAGTCCTCATCGTACTCCACCAGTCATGAAAGCCGGTAACCAGGCGATCTATTGCCGGAATTGACGCTTCAACCCGGCGTTTTATCAGAGTAAGTCCTGTCCACTCGCTCAGTGCTCAGTTCTGGCCCCGGCAACCGACTCCAGCGGTCCGGTATTCAAGGATTTTCACGTCTCCGTTGGAATCCTCGTAATTCATCTGTGCCGGCATCACGTCACAGCTCGCCTTGGTCGACGTCATGCTGATCACCTTCGCCACGTCGAGCCGCATCCCGTAGCGATAGTGGATCACCTCCGGTGGGTTCTTTCCCTTGGCAGCGGCATAAGCTCGCATAGCTTGCTCATTGGCCTGAATCATCTTTCCATGCAGACGGTCGGATCCTCCTTCGGCGAGTACGGCTGACGAAGCCACTAGGGCCAGGATAGCGGTGATACTTTTGATGACTTTCATTTCAATCACTCCAATAAACGTGACTGAAGATTAGGGGTTGATCGCTGTCAATTGAGTGATACGGGAATTACAAGGTTGTAAGTCCCGCATGTAAAAAGAGGTAGCGTTGCCTCCTCGCCGCATACCAACCTCGCCCTCAGGCAAGCTACTGGTAGACACCCAAGCGTATACGCTCAAGATAGTCCGCTACGACGCTGAACCCGAGCGACGTGTCGAGCATCTCGAAGGGTACAAACCCCAACAAACGGCCGCACGGCCGACAAAGCCACTGCTCCGCGAGCATCTGAGAGCCAAATACCTTCGATGCAAGCTCCAGTCCTTTCGCATACTGGAACGCCACCGCGCTCTGCTGGGCATCCAGACGATGGGCCTGAGCGGGATGGCTCAGACGGTGAATGCTTCTGGTCGATCTTCCTGTGATTCGCCCGACGAGGTTACGAGCCTTGAACAGGCTCGATGACTCGACCATGCACTTCACGTCGCTGAAAAAGAATCCTGTTTGGACTAGACTCAGGAGCTCCAGCTGGCTCAACCCGTCGGGGTGGGTATGAACCAGGTGGAACGTTGGTGGAAAGGCCTGCGATTCAACAGGTGGGCGAGTGCTTGTAGGATTCACTGCATCGACCTCCTCTTGTGCGTTGGCTGCCAGACTAGCCATTTTGATTCCCAAGCACGTCCGGCGCCCTTCCACCTTCACAATAGCCCAATACGGTCACCAATGTGGATGCGATACCGGTGACTTCTAACTAAAATGGCATACCGCCCGTCTAGCAACGTGTACAAGCACTTCAATTAATGAGAATTTTCGCACCATTACCTGGAGAATATGTCGCATCAGCGCTTAAGCGAGGCAATGAGCTTCTAGGTATTAAATCTCTAAAAACTGAAGATTTCTATATAAAACCGATACCTCGTGTTGGCTTCGGGATTAGTAAAACCTTAAGCACCGTGCAAGCAGAGTGGCGGCCGCATCAAGAATTTTATTACCCAAAACTGCTAGACGACCACAAAATTTCCGAACTAGTCCTAAACGACCACACTTTGTATCCTATGATAGCTGCGCTTGGTCGTCATCGAGCGACCGCAATCGTCACACCAAAGACTTGGCAGAAAGTTTGTCCAGATTGCGTTCTCGAAGACTTGAATAACTGCGGAAGCCCCTATATTCATTGCAGGCACGTGTTGGGTTCCGTACAGGTTTGCAGTACTCATGCTTGCACTCTAATCGAAACATGTCCGGCCTGCTCAATGCCACTGAAAAAGCACGAGATTGGTCACCTAGCCAAGTGCAGCAAGCAGGGCAAATGGTCAAGACGTCAAAAGCGAGAATTCGGATCAACCCGTCATATGTACGCCAAATTTGTCGCAGATCTTCTGGGCTACCGCGGCCCGATGATACATGATGGAACGGCAGACTTTATCGCATATGCAAGCCTCATGATTAATCGCACTAGAGAATTCGAACGCACCGAGCTGGATATTTCCAAACTGATTTACAAAGAAATGGGGATTACGTCGAGACTTACCACGAGCAGTATCTCCACCAGTGACAAATTTCCTATGTATGTATTTTTAGGATGTCACACCGCTGAGAATTATTTAAATTTGCTAGCGAACCAAGATGAGCAAGACCTCCTGCGAGAGAAGAAAAAATCCATATTCAATAAACTCTTGCACGAAGCCAATAGAACTAGTCCATATCGTCACGTATCTGCATGAGGATTTCATCTTCGGATACGCGAGATATCCGTATTCCGGCATAACGGTAGAGAACACTCATGGCACAGTGTTCAGTCAGAGAGTATTCTCGGATTGCCCACCGGATTTTACGCAGCTGGTGGTCATGAGTAGACTCAAGCAAATCCGCCATCAACCTTATGCTCCTCGGAAAATGTTCCGGCATTTTAAGGAAAGCGTGGGCGTTTACCACAAGCCTGCATAGAGCAGCGCGGGTGACCTGCTGAGGCTTTCCGTGTACAGAAAGTAAGATCGCCCTAGCTTTAGCGAGCTCTGACGCAAGGGTGAAGTCCCTGGATTGCCAGTCGATTCGAATCTTTCGATCTCTGAGGTAGGGGTTTGCAGCAACATAGTTGACCAACCATTCCCTGTCGTGGCGGTACAACCACTGATAGCCCGGCTTGTCATGACATTTGGGGTTAGCACTGTTTGCAAAGGCTAACCGGCGGGCTTGGAGGTCATTGTCATCAGTAAGGTTATTCGGCCTATCACGACAGACCATAACACCAGCGGATATATCGGCCTCTGGACAGTAGGTCTTGAGGTGTTCCAGCTCCAGATCGAGGAGCCAGCAGAGGAAATAGAACTTGAAGGGCTGCACGATTCGCTCTCGTCGCCGTATGATCTGCAAAACCCAGTCACAGGACCGAACCATTTCTTCAAACTCGGCAGCGCTAGGACTGCACCGAAGTCGCCTGGTTAAGAACTCTCTCAGCATTCCCTCTCTAATTCGACCAGACCTAATAAAACTCATCTCGTCCAAACGGGTCCTGAAAAAATTTCCAGCCTGGATCGCTTTGATCTCATCGGGGTGGTCGAGCCCCCATAGCTGCATACGGGCAATCGCAATGGCCGCGCTGTGTTCTCCACAGTCCATAACCGGCGTTCCACCTGATTCGCCCGGTAGCAACATGCAACGCCAATCTGCCCCTTTGGGAAATCTCATCGCCTGTAGCACTTCGCTGTGGCGCGGACAGACGCAAATGCCCGAAGCTTGATGAATACGATGCCAGTAGGCTAAGCCGCACTCCAGCATGTCCTGTCCGACGCAGCTCTCGCAATATCTAAACGAGGCGTGTTGGAGGAAACGCGACGCTGTTATGCCCAAGGCCATCTTGAGTCCTGTACCCCGATTACCTCCCATTAGAACAACGGCATCGCGGCCCTTCTGTTCATTCAAAAACGGCAAATAAAGCGGTAAAAGTGTGAAGCGATTGATCAACTCTCCTACGGGAATGGCGCCTCCCAGACGCTCAGACAGAGCCCCTAAGCAGCATGGCAAAATGGAACCACAGGTACGCGAGTAGCTACCGAAGAGCTCGTGGCTTGACACGCGGTATCCTGGATTGGCCGCTAGCTTGTGATAGCGCACGGCCAGGCTGTAGAGCGACTCATCCGGGAACGGCTGGGGGAAGAACAGAAGGTTAGCCACTGCCTTGAGCTCCCGATCCTCATGTCACCAGGAGGAATCCCTATCCACCCAGCCGCGCTGTTCGAGCTGAGCCTGAAGGTCTTCGTCCTTCGAAAAATGCACGTTAGCTAATGCTCCGTCAGCAACCGGGACCACGGTACGACCCGTAGCCTTCGATGCCGATTTATCCTTGGCTTGAGGTGGAGGAGTGATCGCGGCCTGGGTAAGTAGCGAAAGATGAGCTCTGTCGGCCCGGCGAGCCAAGTCGTAGTTCATCATCTGGGCGATCTGGTCTTTTGTAGGCATCATGTCCTCGAAGTCAGCAATCTGAAGAGGATCACCGCTTCGTAGAGCCTCGATGGGCTTGTGTAGAAGCCTCATTTGATTGTCATACACCTGCTGAAGCACCGCTGGCGTAATAGCGTCGAGGCCCTCCCAAATTACATGACGCTGCGCAAGCATAAGCAGTTTCGCTAGGAAATCAGTATTGCCTTGGGCGAGATCATAGATCTTGGACAAGAGCTCCTTCGTCAGGGGGGCGCATGATGCCGTCCAGTCATAGGCCCAGAGTTGGGACACCAAGTGCTCCCAAAACGGATCGTCTTCGCTGAATCGGTCAAAAGCGATGGGTCCCATCCCCGCCGCTCTTCGGGCGTTGCGCAGCACACCAGAAAACAGCGGGAGCATTGCGTTGGTCCCTACATACACCAGCGGAACGCCTGCATCGTTGGATAAAGTTACGAAGAAATTCAGCAACTTTTCCCGATCCTGTCCCCCCCGCGAGGAGCAAAGATGCTGCATTTCATCAATGATCAAAGCACCAATGAAAAAGGTTTTGCACAGCTGACTGATGTGCTGGAGCATTACGCTGATGCTGTTGCCAGAACCGCCCCTGCGCGAGTATTTGTCGACTCCTAACGCAGCATCCAACGCTGAGAAGAATGCTGCACAGAAACCGCGCAACGAGCCGTCATGAGGGCACTCAATCTTTAGCCACACGACCTGGGTTTCGATGAGAATGGCGTCTTTATATCTGCTGTGGCTGATCACCTGCGGATAAAGCCTTGCGATGGAATTGAGCGCTGTGGTCTTACCCATACCACTCAAGCCGATGAGCGTCATCGTCTCAGCGGTGGACATGAATCCGTGGCCCTTGGCCTCCGCTGAGGAAGGCAGCCGATGCCTAACAGATGAGGCCAACAGCGGATTGCGTCCCATATATCCGTAGCGAATCAGCTGGCTGAAAAGGTCTTCAAGGCGCAGGTGAATTTCGAATGGAACAACAACATCTTTCAGCCGGTTGATCCCATGACCGCGAAGCTTCGGTGGCAACGCTCGTTCGGCCTCGTCGGGCTTCGGCGGAAGGTTCCCAACGCGCCTGACCACATCTACATCCGACAGAATTCTAGGCAAGCATTCGATCAGCGGGTTGCCATCGTACTGAGGCATGCCTGTAGGAATGTATTCTGCGGGGGAGAACGTCAAATCGTTCATGTCTCAGCCTCGCTTCCCTCGCTGACGACTAGTTTCAGAAACGCCGCGCTTCTCGCGGAACTGGGCCTGCCGGTGACTAGCTTAGAATTTTCTGCCACAGGAGGTATGTTATCCACAACGCGTAGCTGATTCAGATCAGCGGTATGGGAATCGCGCTCGGTCTGAGCTTCGGTAGCACGCTTGGCACGTTTGTCCCGCTTGAAATCTGCATTCGATTTCGGGTCACCCTGAGCGACACGTTTGGATTTGGCCCGGTCAAAGATTTCCTCTTGCCGCCCCCTTACCAGCGCCGCAGTATTATCACTGTCATAACGGGCATCCGGCGAAACTTGGTTCAGGACATGGATCATATCAAGAACCTCCTCCATACGGAGTCCACCATATTTCTGCCGTTGCTGCGGTACAATAGTTAAAGCCTCAAAACCTGCTTCTGACTTGATCCAACAATTTTCAATAGAGTTAGGATCATAGAATACTCGAACATATTTCGTCCGCAGGTTGTGCGAGCGCTCCAACCACTCCTCGCGTAACGCTGTTTGACATGTATACTGTACGCCTTGGAAAACAATACCGCCTCGACTTATACGACACTGCTGAGAGGGCAATAGAGCGATTTTCAACTCAGCCGGCGATACTACTTTTGAATTTATAGGGCTATTATCCTTCGACCAATTCCAAATCGCTATAGGCGTTGCTTCCACTCCGCCGGCAATCATCTCGCGATTTAAAAGGTGTGGTATCCGCAGGCTCTTATTGTGAGCCAAGACTCCTACAATAACCATTTCGGTGAACTCGTCGATATCCAAAATGGCATCGAGTTGGTAGTCCCTATCGCCGCGCTCCATTTTACGAGCATCCACTCCGCCTGGAACGAACTTCAAGTCGAGGTGTTCATTGATCAGACGGAAACGGCTTTCGATGATCCCTTTCCAATCAGGCCTGAAAGGAGGCAAAATTTGCACCCCAAGCCCCAAGCTTTGGGAGAGCGTTGCCCCCGCCTCGCTTAGAAGTTCAGCCCGGTCAGCCACAATTTCGACTGGCAAATGCGAGCATGGCCAGTCAGCTTCCTCAATGTCTACGTTGTATCGTTTGCAAAACTCAACCTTTGAGGTGCAAGCGTTGTATATCGCGTGTCTAGCCCCATTCCAGCTGGGCCCCTCAAGGCCCACGTGAATTCCTACAATCATTCTGGTGTAGGTATCGACGACTACATAAAGTATCGGACGCCCAATGAGCCACAGCCTATTAACGCGATGCACTAAATAGACATCAGCGATGGTGGAATCTATCTCATATCGCTGCGTTGCGCCTATCAGGCCTTGGGATGCTGAGCCAACGATAGCCCGATGGTCTTTGTTGTACCTGATAGAACCGCCACGCACCTTGAGCTTATACAGGTCATCGAAAAATAATTTACCGTGATATCTAAGCTGTGCAGTAGTCGGGTAACTGCCGCGTACAATATTTCCTTTCGATCCGTCAGGGAGAGTCGCTCTATAAAATTTGTTTAACATCCACTTATGTGCATCTTTCAGGGTGCCACACTTGCCGCTAGCGACTCGCCCGTAAGCCAAACGGATATGAGAGAGATGGCGCTGTTCGAGCGGGATGGCACCACCATCATTGACAACGACACCAAGATACTTACGCGGCCGACCGGGGATAATACCTGAGGACCGATCCTTTTTCTTCCCACGTCCGCCGCAAGCGCTTGTGTTCCAAAGAAACGCGTTAGGTGTCTGACCCATACTCCAATAGCGGTATAGAAGCCGGTATATCTGCTTACGCTCTACCCCTGTCTCTATGGCATGCGTCGCAACAAGCTTCCCAAAATCAGGACCAAGAATATCCAAGGCAGAGCGATCTTCTACTAAACTTCTTATAAGACTCCAATTTCGATTTCGGCTCGCCTTTTCATTTTCACTAATTTCATCGTCGCTTCTGAGCAGATGTAAAGGAACCATTTCTGGACTTAAGACCGCGCGCCCTGAATCAATTTCGTCAATTAAAACTGACTTATCAATCTGCCAAGGCTTGCCTGGATTCATATTCAGCTCAATCACGATAACAGTATCATTATTTATGCCTAAGACCCTAACTGCCTTTTTTAGTAAGCTCGGTTCTTCGCCGGGAGAAACAATGCTGTTAATTTGAAAATCAAGCATGATGAGAAACCTCGGTTGGCGGAGACAAAGCCGCTGACCGATGGCTCGGCCATACGTGCAACGGCTGCGACAAGCTTGTTATTTTCGAGGTAAGATCAGACTCTAAACGGCCGATCCATAGCAGGTGATGGAAGAGCCGCTTCACGCTCATATAGTCAATATAGATATCACGTGACGCCTTTTCCAAAAGAGCTTTTAAGGGTATTTGATCCGTCTTTGACCCCGCGATGTATTCAAGTAAGTTCCCTATATTTTTCTCAGTCGGCAACGAGGGATGGATATTGGCATAAGTCCTGAGAACTCTGAGGTTCGCTAATCTAATCTTCGAGAGGTTTTCGTGCAGGACCAGCTTCCAGTCCACGCCCCTCATTGACCAGTATTTTTCCTCAATAGCGAGCTTTTCAGCTATTCGATTCCGCACATGAAGATCAGCCTGCTCAAATTCCTTTCTATATTTTACTGAGCGAGCAGCTAACCTCGTTTCACCAGAGGGATCCAAGAAGGTGATGAGAAAGTCCGTCGTCATAACGACAGGTATCTGCGTACCAGGATATACAGGGTGACGACAATTTATGCTTGAGGCAATTGCTTGAGTCTCAGCCTGTGTAAGCAGGGGGTACTGCTCTCGGATATCAATGATCGAGGCGTCGTGCTCAAGTACAGTGAGGTAATCTCGCTCCGCATTGGACAGCAGGTGATGAGTGCGGAAAATCTTAACTCCCGCAATCATATGGGAGACACCCTTTGATTTGATTTCCCACACCTTGATCCATGGTTTATAGGAATCTCTCACTCCACTTCCACGGCCTGATTTAATTTTTTTATCTATTTTTGATTGGGTCATCAGCTGGCGGTGGGCAGCCTTGACCGGAGCTACGGGCGCAGATGCCATGTTCAAGTCGCTCATGATTGGGCGACCCACTCGAACGGAACGAGGCTGGTGTGTCGTGTAAAGAGGACACGCCAGCGAGCGGGCTCAGCCAGGACAATAGTCACAGCGGTGCGTAGAGGATTGTCACCCAAATCTCCAAGGCCTGGCTCCGGCCTGATGTGCGGTCGGGGCCAGCCTTGTGACAACCTTTATTACGTTGTGACAACCTTTATTGTTTTGTGACAACCTTTATTAATCAAAAACACCAAGAGCCTATCGAGAAGCGAAACTCACTCCACCGTCACAGACTTCGCCAGGTTCCGCGGCTGGTCCACGTCAGTCCCCTTGAGCACCGCCACGTAGTACGACAGCAGTTGCAGCGGGATGGTGTAAAGGATCGGCGAGAGGATGTCGTGGATGTGCGGCATGTGCACCACGTGGGTGCCTTCGCCATTGGTCATGCCGGCTTTTTCGTCCGCGAAGACAATCAACTGGCCGCCACGGGCGCGTACTTCCTGCAGGTTGGACTTGAGCTTTTCCAGCAGCTCGTTATTCGGTGCCACGGTGACCACCGGCATGTCGTTGTCCACCAGGGCCAACGGGCCATGCTTGAGCTCACCGGCCGGGTAGGCCTCGGCGTGGATATAGGAAATTTCCTTGAGCTTGAGGGCGCCTTCCATCGCCACCGGGAATTGCGCGCCACGACCGAGAAACAGGGTGTGGTTCTTCTCGGCAAACAACTCCGCGACTTTCTCCACCGTGCTGTCCATCGCCAGCGCTTCGCCCAGGCGGGCCGGCAGTCGACGCAATTCTTCCACCAGTTTGGCTTCGACGCCTTCGCCCAGCGTACCGCGCACCTGGCCCAGGGACAGGGTCAGCAGCAGCAGGCCGACCAGTTGGGTGGTGAATGCCTTGGTCGAAGCGACACCAATCTCGCGACCGGCCTGGGTCAGCAGCGTCAGGTCGGACTCGCGCACCAGTGAGCTGATGCCGACGTTGCAGATTGCCAGGCTGGCGAGGAAACCCAGTTCCTTGGCGTTGCGCAGGGCTGCCAGTGTGTCGGCGGTTTCGCCGGACTGGGAAATCGTGACAAACAGGGTGTCGGGTTGCACCACCACTTTGCGGTAGCGGAACTCGCTGGCGACCTCGACCTGGCACGGAATACCCGCCAGTTCTTCCAGCCAGTAACGGGCGACCATACCGGCGTGATAGCTGGTGCCGCAAGCAACGATCTGTACGTTGCGGACCTTGGCGAACAGCTCGGCCGCTTGCGGGCCAAAGGCCTGGACCAACACCTGGGTCTGGCTCATACGGCCTTCCAGGGTGCGTTGTACCACGGCGGGCTGCTCGTGGATTTCCTTGAGCATGAAGTGACGGAACTCGCCCTTGTCGGCGGCTTCGGCACCGTCGCGGTACTGCACAATCTCGCGCTCCACCGCTTGACCGCCGATGTCCCAGATCTGCACGCTGTCGCGACGGATGTCGGCGATATCGCCCTCTTCCAGGTACATGAAACGGTCGGTGACCTGACGCAACGCCAACTGGTCGGACGCCAGGAAGTTCTCACCCAGGCCCAGGCCAATCACCAACGGACTGCCGCTGCGGGCCGCCACTACGCGATCCGGCTGTTTAGCGCTGATCACCGCCAAGCCATAGGCGCCGTGCAGTTCCTTGACGGTCGCCTTGAGGGCTACGGTCAGGTCCGCCAGGTCCTTTAGCTTGTGATTGAGCAGGTGGGCGATGACTTCAGTGTCCGTGTCCGAGGTGAACACGTAGCCAAGGGCCTTGAGTTGTTCACGCAGGGCTTCGTGGTTCTCGATGATGCCGTTATGCACCACCGCCAGGCCGCCGGAGAACATCGGGTGGGCGTTACGTTCGCACGGCGCACCATGGGTGGCCCAACGGGTGTGGGCGATTCCCAGGCGACCGATCAACGGCTCGGCGTCCAGAGCTTGCTCCAGCTCGCTGACCTTGCCGGGACGACGCAGGCGCTCAAGCGTCTGATCATTGGTGTACACCGCTACGCCGGCGCTGTCATAGCCGCGGTATTCCAGGCGCTTGAGGCCTTCGAGCAAGATTGCTGTGATGTTGCGTTCAGCAACGGCGCCGACAATTCCACACATGTTATTTCTCCTGGCTGACAGGCGCGCAGATCACGGTAATCCCGCGGGCCTGGATCTGGTCGCGGGCCTCTACGGGCAGGCGATCATCGGTAATGAGGGTATGGACGCTGCTCCACGGCAGTTCCAGATTGGGGATCTTGCGACCGATCTTGTCGGCCTCCACCATCACGATCACTTCGCGGGCAACCTCAGCCATTACACGGCTCAGGCCCAGCAGTTCGTTGAAGGTGGTGGTGCCTCGAACCAGATCGATGCCATCGGCGCCGATGAACAACTGGTCGAAATCGTAGGAACGCAGGACCTGTTCGGCCACTTGGCCTTGGAACGATTCGGAATGGGGATCCCAGGTGCCCCCGGTCATCAACAGCACCGGTTCATGCTCCAGTTCGCTCAGGGCGCTGGCGACATGCAGGGAATTGGTCATCACCACCAGGCCCGGTTGCTGACCCAGCTGGGGAATCATCGCTGCCGTTGTACTGCCGCTATCGATGATGATTCGCGCATGCTCACGGATCCGCTTCACCGCAGCCCGGGCGATGGCCAGCTTATATTTGGAGACGGTTTGGCCGTTATCGGCCACCAGCTCCTGGGGCATCGGTATCGCACCGCCGTAGCGACGAAGCAGCAAGCCGTTGCTTTCCAAAGCGGCGAGATCCTTGCGAATCGTAACTTCAGAGGTTTCGAAGCGCTTGGCCAATTCGTCCACACTGACCTCCCCCTGCTCTTGGAGCAAGGCGAGAATGTTATGACGGCGTTGTGGCGTGTTGCGCTTTGACATGAGGAATTAAGTTTCGATTCGAAAGATAACGTAAGCAATCAAAACCTATTGCAACGGGATCGTCAAGGCGCGAGGAGAAAAATTCAGAAATGGTGCGGATCGAAAATTGTTACCGATCCTGTGGGAGCGAGCCTGCTCGCGATGACGGCGGCGCAGCCGACATCATCATCAACAGACCCACCGCTATCGCGAGCAGGCTCGCTCCCATAGGGAGAGGCTGTGGATAACTCAAGACTTCTTGATTTTCTCCGGGCGCTTCCAGCCATTAATGTTGCGTTGGCGGGCTCGTCCAACAGCCAATTGGCCGTTATCCACATTTTGCGTCACGGTTGAACCGGCCGCAGTCGTTGCGCCACTGGAGATATCCACAGGCGCCACCAGCGAGTTGTTGGAACCGATGAACACATCCTCACCCAGCACGGTTTTCCATTTGTTGGCCCCGTCGTAGTTGCAAGTGATGGTCCCGGCGCCAATGTTGGTGCGCGCCCCGACTTCTGCATCCCCTAGATACGTCAAGTGACCGGCCTTGGCGCCCTCACCCAAATGGGCGTTCTTGAGCTCGACAAAGTTACCCACATGGGCCCGGGCTTCCAGAACCGAACCTGGACGCAGCCGCGCAAACGGGCCCGCATCGCTGCCCTCGCCCATGATCGCGCCTTCAAGATGACTGTTGGCCTTGATGACCACGCCTTTGCGCAGGGTGCTGTCCTTGATGACGCAGTTAGGCCCGATGACCACATCGTCCTCGATCACGACCTTGCCTTCGAGGATCACGTTGATATCGATAACTACATCGCGGCCCACGCTGACTTCGCCGCGCACATCGAAACGGGCCGGGTCGCGCAGCGTCACGCCTTGCGCCATCAGGCGGCGGGCGGCGCGCAATTGATAGTGGCGCTCCAGTTCGGCCAGTTGCTTGCGATCATTGGCGCCCTGCACTTCCATTGCATCCAATGGCTGCTCGGTGGCCACCACCAGCCCGTCAGCGACAGCCATGGCGATCACATCAGTCAGGTAGTACTCACCCTGGGCATTGTTGTTCGACAGGCGGCTCATCCAATCACCCAGGCGCGCTGCCGGTACGGCAAGAATCCCGGTGTTGCCCTCGGTGATGGCGCGCTGGGCTTCGTTGGCGTCCTTCTGCTCGACAATGGCGGTTACCTGACCCTGGGCGTTGCGCACGATGCGGCCGTAACCGGTGGGGTCGTCCAGCTCGACGGTCAACAGACCCAACTGCTCGGGCGTGACCTGCTTGAGCAGGCGCTGCAAGGTGTCGACTTCGATCAGCGGCACGTCGCCGTAGAGAATCAGTACCGTGTCGGCGGTAATAAATGGCACGGCCTGGGCCACGGCGTGGCCTGTCCCCAGCTGCTTGTCCTGCAGGACGAAGTTCAGGTCATCGGCTGCCAGGCGCTCGCGTACCGCATCGGCGCCATGGCCAATCACCACGTGAATGCGCTGTGGATCAAGTTGCCGGGCGCTGTGGATAACATGACCCAGCATGGAATTGCCGGCTACCGGGTGCAATACCTTGGGCAGCGCGGAACGCATGCGGGTGCCTTGGCCGGCCGCGAGGATAACGATTTCAAGAGACATGACTGGCTACCAATCCTGGGTGGTCAGCGGCTGTGACCAGATGATGAGTGTCGGGAAAGAAAAAAGGGTAGCCGAGGCTACCCTTTTTAATCAAACGCACAGGAAGCAGACGGCTTAGCCGCCGAACTTCTTGCGGATCTGCTGGACGGTGCGCAGCTGGGCTGCGGCCTCGGCCAGACGTGCAGCAGCAGAACCGTAGTCGAAGTCTGCGCCTTTTTCGTTCAGGGCCTTCTCGGCAGCCTTGACGGCTTCCTGAGCGGAGGCTTCGTCCAGGTCGGCAGCACGTTGCACGGTGTCGGCAAGGACCTTGACCATGTTCGGCTGAACCTCGAGGAAACCACCGGAGATGTAGAACACCTCCTTTTCCCCGCCCTGCTTGGTCAGACTGATCGGACCTGGCTTCAAGCTGGTGATCAGCGGTGCGTGGCCCATGGCGATACCAAGATCCCCCAGCTCACCATGCGCAACCACAAACTCGACCAGACCGGAGAAAATTTCCCCTTCCGCACTGACGATATCGCAATGGACTGTCATAGCCATCTGATTGCCTCAACCTAAATTAGCGCCCGTTGCCGGGCGCCGGGATTACAGTTTCTTGGCTTTTTCGATCGCTTCTTCGATGCCGCCAACCATGTAGAACGCTTGTTCTGGCAGGTGGTCGTAGTCACCGTTGAGGATGCCTTTGAAGCCAGCAATGGTGTCTTTCAGGGAAACGTATTTACCCGAAGCACCGGTGAAGACTTCAGCCACGAAGAACGGTTGCGACAAGAAGCGCTGGATCTTACGAGCGCGGGCTACCAACTGCTTGTCGGTTTCCGACAGCTCGTCCATACCCAGGATCGCAATGATGTCCTTCAGCTCTTTGTAGCGCTGCAGCACGTACTGAACGCCGCGAGCGGTTTCGTAGTGCTCGGTACCGATCACGTTCGGGTCCAACTGACGGGAAGTCGAGTCCAGTGGGTCTACCGCTGGGTAGATACCCAGGGAAGCGATGTCACGGGACAGTACGACGGTGGCGTCCAAGTGGGCGAAGGTGGTCGCTGGCGACGGGTCGGTCAAGTCGTCCGCAGGCACGTATACGGCCTGGATCGAGGTGATCGAGCCTTGCTTGGTCGAAGTGATACGCTCTTGCAGCACACCCATCTCTTCAGCCAGGGTCGGCTGGTAACCTACTGCCGAAGGCATACGGCCCAGCAGTGCGGATACTTCGGTACCGGCCAGGGTGTAACGGTAGATGTTGTCGACGAACAGCAGAACGTCGTTACCTTCGTCACGGAATTTCTCGGCCATGGTCAGGCCGGTCAGGGCTACGCGCAGACGGTTTCCCGGCGGCTCGTTCATCTGGCCGTAGACCAGTGCCACTTTGTCCAGAACGTTGGAATCCTTCATCTCGTGGTAGAAGTCGTTACCCTCACGAGTACGCTCACCCACACCGGCGAACACGGAATAACCGCTGTGCTCGATGGCGATGTTACGGATCAGTTCCATCATGTTTACGGTCTTGCCTACACCGGCACCACCGAACAGACCGACTTTACCGCCCTTGGCGAACGGGCAGACCAGGTCGATAACCTTGATGCCGGTTTCCAGGAGGTCGTTGCCGCCAGCCTGCTCAGCGAAGGACGGCGCAGGACGGTGAATGCCCCAACGCTCTTCTTCGCCGATCGGGCCCGCTTCGTCGATCGGGTTGCCCAGTACGTCCATGATCCGACCCAGGGTCGCTTTACCGACCGGTACGGAGATGGCTGCGCCAGTGTTGTTGACATCCAGACCGCGCTTCAAGCCTTCGGTGGAGCCCATCGCAATGGTACGAACCACGCCGTCGCCCAGCTGCTGCTGAACTTCCAGAGTGGTTTCGGCGCCTTGAACCTTCAAGGCGTCGTAGATGCTCGGTACGCTGTCGCGTGGAAATTCCACGTCGATAACGGCGCCGATGATTTGAACGATACGTCCGCTACTCATAGCTGGATCCTCTGAATATTTGAACCGTTAAACCGCGGCAGCGCCGCCGACGATTTCCGAGATCTCTTGGGTGATCGCAGCCTGACGCGCCTTGTTGTAGATCAGCTGCAAATCGCTGATCAAATCACCGGCGTTGTCGGTAGCGTTCTTCATCGCGATCATCCGCGCCGCTTGTTCAGCTGCGTTGTTCTCGACCACCGCCTGGTAGACCTGCGACTCCACGTAGCGGACCATCAAGCCGTCGAGCAGCTCCTTGGCATCCGGTTCGTAGAGATAGTCCCAGTGGTGCTTGAGTTCCTGTTCCGGGGTCGCCACCAGTGGAATCAACTGCTCCACGGTAGGTTGCTGCGTCATGGTGTTGATGAACTTGTTGGATACCACGGACAGGCGGTCGATCCGGCCTTCCAGATAAGCATCCAGCATCACCTTGACGCTACCGATCAGGTCATTGATCGACGGCTCTTCACCCAGGTGGCTGATAGCAGCAACGACGTTACCGCCGAAGTTGCGGAAGAAAGCCGCACCCTTGCTACCGACCACACACAGATCGATCTCGACGCCTTGTTCGCGGTTTACCGCCATGTCCTTGACCAGGGCCTTGAACAGGTTGGTGTTCAAGCCACCGCACAGACCACGGTCACTGCTCACCACGACGTAACCGACGCGCTTGACGGCGCGATCGATCATGAACGGGTGGCGGTATTCCGGGTTGGCGTTGGCCAGATGACCAATCACCTGGCGGATGCGCTCCGCATAAGGACGGCTAGCAGCCATGCGCATTTGTGCCTTGCGCATTTTGCTGACCGCCACTTTTTCCATGGCGCTGGTAATCTTTTGCGTGCTTTTGATGCTCGCAATCTTACTGCGAATCTCTTTTGCGCCTGCCATGTAACACCTATCAGGTTAGCAAGCGGGAGCCTTGCGGCTCCCGCTGCGGCTTACCAGGTTTGGGTGGCCTTGAACTTCTCGATACCAGCCTTGAGGCCAGCGTCGATTTCGTCATTGAAGTCACCCTTCACGTTGATCTTGGCCATCAAATCGGCGTGATCGCGGTTGAAGAAAGCAATCAGCGCTTGTTCGAAGCTGCCGATCTTGGCGATTTCAATGTCAGTCAGGAACCCACGCTCAGCGGCATACAGCGACAGCGCCATGTCAGCGATCGACATCGGTGCGTATTGCTTCTGCTTCATCAGCTCGGTAACGCGCTGACCATGCTCAAGTTGCTTACGGGTCGCTTCGTCCAGGTCAGAAGCGAACTGGGCGAATGCCGCCAGTTCACGGTACTGAGCCAGGGCGGTACGGATACCACCGGACAGCTTCTTGATGATCTTGGTCTGAGCGGCACCACCTACACGGGATACCGAAACACCGGCGTTTACAGCAGGACGGATGCCCGAGTTGAACATGGCCGATTCCAGGAAGATCTGACCGTCAGTGATGGAAATCACGTTGGTCGGAACGAACGCGGAAACGTCGCCAGCCTGGGTTTCGATGATTGGCAGGGCGGTCAGGGAACCGGTCTTGCCAGTCACTGCGCCGTTGGTGAACTTCTCGACGTACTCTTCCGAAACGCGAGATGCGCGCTCCAGCAGACGGGAGTGGAGATAGAACACGTCGCCTGGGTAGGCTTCACGGCCTGGTGGACGGCGCAGCAGCAGGGAAATCTGGCGGTAGGCCACTGCTTGCTTGGACAGATCGTCATAGACGATCAGCGCGTCTTCACCGCGGTCGCGGAAGTATTCGCCCATGGTGCAACCGGAGTACGGTGCCAGGAATTGCAGTGCAGCGGATTCCGAAGCACTGGCCGCCACGATGATCGTGTTGGCCAGGGCGCCGTTTTCTTCCAGCTTGCGAACCACGTTGGCGATGGTCGATTGCTTCTGACCGATTGCCACGTAGACGCAGAAGATGCCGCTGTTTTTCTGGTTGATGATCGCGTCGATTGCCAGGGCGGTCTTACCGATCTGACGGTCACCGATGATCAGCTCACGCTGGCCACGGCCGACAGGGATCATGGCATCGACAGCCTTGTAGCCAGTCTGTACAGGCTGGTCTACCGACTTACGCCAGATCACGCCCGGAGCAACTTTCTCGACCGCGTCGGTCTCGGTGTTGTTCAGCGGACCCTTGCCGTCAACTGGGTTACCCAGTGCGTCGACAACGCGACCCAGCAGTTCCTTGCCTACCGGAACTTCGAGGATGCGGCCGGTGCACTTGGCGCTCATGCCTTCAGCCAGAGTCGTGTACGCGCCCAGTACCACGGCACCTACGGAGTCTTGCTCCAGGTTGAGGGCCATACCGTAGACGCCGCCCGGAAACTCGATCATCTCGCCGTACATGACGTCGGCCAGACCGTGAATCCGCACGATGCCGTCAGATACGCTGACGACAGTGCCTTCGTTACGGGCTTGGGAGGTCACATCGAGCTTTTCGATGCGGCCCTTGATAATTTCACTTATTTCGGAAGGATTGAGTTGCTGCATTGCTCTGCTGCCCCTTCAAACTCAAGATTTCAATGCTTCGGCAAGTTTCGCGATTTTGCCGCGAATCGAGCCATCGATAACCAGGTCGCCGGCGCGGATGACAACGCCCCCAATCAGGGACTTGTCTTCCTCGACTTGCAGGCGCACTTCCCGGTTGAGTCGTGCACTGAGAACCTTGGCGAGTTTGTCTTGCTGTTCTTGGTTCAATGCAAAAGCACTGGTCACTTCCACGTCTACCGACTTCTCTTGCTCGGCCTTGTACAGGTCGAAAAGAGCAGCGATCTCCGGCAGAAGCGGGAGACGGTCGTTTTCGGCAACGACATGAATGAAATTCTGTGCCTTGGCATCGAACTTGTCGCCGCACACGTCAATGAACGTGGCGGCCTTTTCTGCGCTCGTCAGTCGCGGGGCCTTGAGCACGCGCTGCATGGTGTCATCTTGCGACACCTTAGCAGCCAGGCCGAGCATGGCTGACCAATTGGCCAGTTGCTGGTGGGCCTGAGCGTGCTCGAAGGCCGCCTTAGCGTAAGGTCGGGCCAACGTGGTCAGTTCTGCCATGATCGCCCTCGCTTAGATTTCAGCAGCCAGTTGGTTTACCAGCTCTGCGTGCGCGTTTTGATCGATTGTGGCACCCAGGATCTTCGAAGCACCGCCAACGGCCAGGCTACCCACTTGGGCACGCAGCGCGTCTTTGACACTGTTGAGTTCCTGTTCGATCTCGGCTTGAGCCTGAGCCTTCACACGGTCAGCTTCGACGCGAGCCTGTTCACGGGCTTCGTCGACAATCTGGGTACCGCGTTTCTTGGCTTGCTCGATGATTTCAGCTGCCTGAGCCTTCGCTTCGCGCAGTTGCTGACCCACTTTCTCATGGGCCAACTCCAGGTCGCGAGCTGCACGGCTGGCAGCGTCCAGACCATCAGCGATCTTCTTTTGACGTTCGTGCAATGCCGCAATGACCGGAGGCCATACGAACTTCATGCAGAACAATACAAAAATCAGGAACGCAACGGACTGGCCAATCAGGGTCGCATTAATGTTCACGCCAACACCTCGCAGTTACGTTGTCCATCACATCAAACTACTCGAAAAACTCCGAGTAATTAGCCAGCGATCTGACCAACGAACGGGTTCGCAAAGGTGAAGAACAGAGCGATACCAACACCGATCATGGTTACGGCGTCGAGCAGACCGGCAACGATGAACATTTTGACTTGCAGCATTGGAACCATTTCTGGCTGACGCGCAGCGCCTTCCAGGAACTTGCCGCCCAGCAGGCCGAAACCAATTGCGGTACCCAGTGCGCCCAGGCCGATCAACAGTGCAACAGCGATAGCGGTTAGACCAACTACAGTTTCCATCTTTCCTCCCGACTTTTACGTCGTATGGTTTAGGTTTTTTAGATTAAAGCGGTAAAACAAATCGTTTCATCAGCCCTGTTCGGGCTCCTTCCCGTTTGACCGGGAAGGACATCAGACTAGTCGAGACTGGCCTTAATGGTTTTCTTCGTGCGCCATCGACAGGTAGACGATGGTCAGCATCATGAAGATGAACGCCTGCAGGGTGATGATCAGGATGTGGAACACAGCCCACGCCCACTGCAGTGCCACGCCCAGGCCGCTGAGCCAGAGCAGGCCGCTGCCGAACATCACAGCGATCAGGATGAACACCAGCTCGCCGGCATACATGTTGCCGAACAGACGCAGGGCCAGAGAGATAGGCTTGGCGATCAGGGTCACGAATTCCAGCAGGAAGTTCACCGGGATCAGCAGGGCTTGAACCAGGATGTTCTTGCTGCCGAACGGATGCAGGGTCAGTTCGCCGATGAAGCCGCCGATGCCCTTGACCTTGATGCTATAGAAAATGATCAGTGCGAAAACCGAGAATGCCATGCCCAGGGTCGCGTTCGGGTCGGTGGTCGACACGGCGCGGAATGGGATGTGGTGATCACCGGAGATCAGGATGGCCAGTTGAGGAATCCAGTCGACCGGTACCAGGTCGACGGCGTTCATCAGGAACACCCAGACGAAGATGGTCAGGGCCAGCGGTGCGATCACCGGGCTACGGCCATGGAAGCTGTCCTTCACGCTGCCATCGACGAACTCGACCAGTACTTCCACGAAGTTCTGCAGTGCGCCAGGCTGACCGGAGGTCGCTTTCTTCGCCGCCATGCGGAAAAGGAAGACAAAGATCAGGCCCAACGCGACCGACCAACCGAGGGTATCGACGTGGAAAGCCCAGAAGCCCATTTCCTTGGCCTCTGCTGCGGAGTGGGCAAAGCCCCAGCCGCCGTTGGGTAGCTGACCGAAAGTCAGGTTCTGCAAGTGGTGCTGGATATAGCCCGAAGCGGTTGTCTCTGCCATGGTTGCCTCAAACGCCCTAAGGTCTCGAAAGTCTTGTTCTCATCAGCAGGGGAGCGAACCAGCTGACCAGTTGGGTCAGCACGAAGACGCCGAATACAGCCAGCGGCGCCAATGGCTTCACACCTGCAAACGTCAGTGCAAACAGCACTGCCGTCAAAATCAGTTTCCCCGCCTCGCCGGCATAAAAAGACCGGACGATAGCCTGGGCTGCTCGGGCGCCGGAAAACCGAAAGGCCCTGTGAGCAAAGTAAATATTGGGAAGCAAGGCTATCAGGCCTCCGCAAAGACCTGAGTATCCGGCGACGACGCCTTTCCATTGCCAGAGCGCCAATGTGGCGATCAGAACAACGATGAGCTGAGTCATCAAAACCGGGAAAACTGCCAGACGATGGAACGGCAAGCGGTTTGGCGTGCGGGTTTCCATCGCTTTTGCTCTCCAAGGGTCGGCTGCCATATTTCAATAACTTGGCATAATTTGTGCCGACAAAATGCGCGCAGAGTATAGGGGCGGTTCTGCCCCTATTCAACTGTCAGGTAGTGATTTCCGACTGGGCGCTACAAGCGCAATTGTTTCAGCGAATGTGTGCAAGGACACCTTGCAGCTCATCAAGAGAGTTGTAACCGATCACCAGTTGCCCCTTGCCCTTCTTGCCGTGACGAATCTGCACCGCAGAGCCCAGGCGCTCGGCCAAACGCTGTTCCAGGCGAGCGATATCCGGATCAGGTTTGGGGGCTTCGACAGGGGCCGGTTTCCCACTGAGCCACTGACGAACCAATGCCTCAGTCTGGCGCACGGTCAGACCGCGTGCGACAACATGTCGCGCCCCTTCAACCTGTTGATTTTCCGGCAAACCGAGCAGCGCACGGGCGTGCCCCATCTCCAGGTCACCGTGGGACAGCATGGTCTTGATGACTTCCGGCAGCGCGATCAACCGCAAGAGGTTAGCGACGGTCACGCGGGATTTGCCCACCGCCTCGGCCACCTGTTGCTGGGTCAGCTGGAACTCCTGCTGCAAACGCTGCAGGGCCACCGCCTCTTCGATCGGGTTGAGATCTTCGCGCTGGATATTCTCGATCAGCGCCATGGCAATGGCGGTTTCATCCGGCACATCACGCACCATCGCCGGGATGGTTTCCTGACCGGCCTGCTGGCTGGCGCGCCAGCGGCGTTCGCCGGCAATGATCTCGAAACGTCCGCTGCCGATGGGACGCACCACGATCGGCTGCATGACGCCCTGGGTCTTGATCGACTGGGCCAGTTCTTCCAGCGCCTGCGGATCCATGTCGCGGCGCGGTTGGTATTTGCCACGCTGGATCAGGTCCAGCGGCAGGTGCTGCAGCTCACGCTCATCGGCCTGCACCGCCTGCTCTTCCAGGGAGCTGACGGTCGGACCACTGAGCAGTGCATCCAGTCCACGTCCGAGACCTCGTTTCTTGACGGCCATCAGGTTTCCTTAAGTTGGCTGGGCTGCAGCGATGCGTGGATTGCGGCGCTGGCGGCGAACCATCTCGCCCGCCAGGGCCAGATAGGCCAGTGCACCACGCGATTGTTTATCGTAGGCCAGGGCAGGCATGCCGTAGCTCGGCGCTTCGGCCAGGCGGATGTTACGCGGGATGACCGTGTCGTAGAGCTGCTCGCCGAAGTGTTCCTTGAGCTGGGCCGAGACGTCGTTCATCAGGCTCAGGCGCGGGTCGTACATGGTCCGCAGCAGGCCTTCGACCTTCAGGTCCGGATTCAGCAGTTCGGCGATGCGCTTGATGTTATCCACAAGGTCGCTCAAACCTTCCAACGCAAAGTACTCGCACTGCATGGGGATAATCACCCCATCGGCGGCCACCAGGGCATTGAGGGTGAGCATCGACAATGACGGCGGACAGTCGATCAGGATGTAGTCGTAGTTTTCCCGGATCGGCGCCAGGGCGCTGCGCAAGCGGCTTTCCTTCATCTGCATTTCCAGCAGCACCACTTCGGCCGCCGTCAAGTCACGGTTGGCCGGCAGCAGCTGATAACCGCCGTGTTCGGAAAAATGCATGGCCTGACCCAGATCGCATTCACCGATCAGTACGTCGTAGATGGAGTTTTCCAGGCCATGTTTATCCACACCGCTACCCATGGTGGCGTTGCCCTGTGGATCGAGGTCGATCAGCAGCACCCGACGCTTGGTCGCGACCAGGGATGCTGCGAGGTTGATGCAGGTGGTGGTCTTGCCCACGCCACCTTTCTGGTTCGCTATCGCGAATACCTTAGCCATTCTTGCTTGTGTTCCCAATCATGCCGTGCGGCGCAGTATCAGCAGATGGCGTTGGCCTTGGCAACCGGGTACGGCCAAGGCGTGTTCGCTATCGAGGTGGAAGTCTGCCGGCAATGCTACCAGCTCATCGGCCGGATGAACGCCCTTCATTGCCAGCCAGCGCGTATCGGCGTCACCCAGGTGGCGAGTCCAGTTGCTGAAATTTTCCATGCTGCTGAACGCACGGGAAATAATCCCGGTGAACGGTTGCGTCGGCTGGAACGCTTCGACGCGACTGTGGATAACTTGCAGGTTATCCAACTGCAGCTCGAGTTTGACCTGAGTCAGGAAGCGGGTTTTCTTGCCGTTGCTGTCCAGGCATGTCACTTGCGACTCGGGAAACAGGATCGCCAGAGGTATGCCCGGCATCCCGCCGCCACTGCCCACATCCAGCCAGCGACCGTTCTCGATGAAAGACATCACACTGAGGCTGTCGAGCAAATGCCGCGAGACCATTTCGTCCGGATCGCGCACTGCGGTCAGGTTGTAGGCCTTGTTCCATTTGATCAACAGCGCCAGGTAACCCAGCAATTGCGCATGCTGGGCTTCGCTCAGGCTGACGCCAAGTTGACGAGCTCCTGTGGATAACTCTTCAGCGTGTTGCGAGGTGACCATCGAACTCAAGCGCTTTGCTCCAGCTGGCGGCCGGCGCCGCGTTTTTTCAAATGAATCATCAACAGGGAAATCGCCGCCGGGGTCACGCCCGGGATACGCGAAGCCTGGCCCAGGGTCTCCGGCCGGGTAGCACCGAGTTTGCTCTGGATCTCCTTCGACAAACCGGAGATACCCGTGTAATCGATATCCACAGGCAGCTTCGTATCTTCACTGGCGCGCAGCCGGGCGATCTCGTCCTGTTGGCGGTCGATGTAACCGGCGTACTTGGTCTTGATCTCGACCTGTTCTGCCACCTGCGGATCTTCTGCGCCCTGCCCGGTGACATCCACCAATCCGGCGTAATCGATTTCCGGGCGGCTCAACAAATTGAGCAGGTTGTATTCGTGGGTCAGCGGCGTACCGAATCTTGCGGCGATTGCATCGCCCTGCTCGGTACCGGGACGAACCCAGGTGCTTTTCAGGCGCTGCTCTTCCAGCTCGATGCCTTCACGTTTCTTGCAGAACGCGGCCCAACGCACGTCGTCCACCAGCCCCAGTTCGCGACCTTTCTCGGTCAGGCGCAGGTCGGCGTTGTCTTCACGCAGGATCAGGCGATATTCCGCACGGGAAGTGAACATCCGATACGGTTCCTGGGTACCCAGGGTGATCAAGTCATCCACAAGCACACCGATGTAGGCTTCATCGCGTCGCGGGCACCAGCTGTCCTTGCCTTGGGCACGCAGCGCGGCGTTGGCCCCGGCCAGCAGACCTTGGGCGCCGGCCTCTTCATACCCCGTGGTGCCGTTGATCTGTCCGGCGAAGAACAGACCACCGATGACCTTGGTCTCGAGGCTGTATTTCAGGTCACGCGGGTCGAAATAATCGTATTCGATGGCGTAGCCCGGGCGAACGATGTGGGCATTCTCCATACCGCGGATCGATTGCACGATCTGCAATTGCACATCGAACGGCAGGGAGGTGGAAATCCCGTTCGGGTACAGCTCGTGGGTGGTCAGGCCTTCCGGTTCGATGAAGACCTGATGGCTTTCCTTGTCGGCAAACCGATGGATCTTGTCTTCGATCGACGGGCAATAGCGTGGGCCGACCCCTTCGATCACGCCGGAATACATCGGCGAACGATCAAGGTTGGCCGCAATGATCTCGTGGGTGCGGGCATTGGTGTGGGTGATCCAGCAGCTTACCTGTTGCGGGTGTTGCTCTTTGGATCCCAGGAACGACATCACCGGGATCGGCGTATCGCCGGGTTGCTCGGTCATCACCGAGAAATCCACAGTCCGGCCGTCGATGCGCGGTGGCGTACCGGTTTTCAGGCGACCGACACGCAGCGGCAACTCTCGCAGGCGCTGGGCCAGTGCGATCGAGGGCGGATCACCGGCGCGGCCACCGGAATAGTTCTGCATGCCGATGTGGATAAGTCCGCCGAGGAAGGTCCCGGTGGTCAATACCACGGAATCTGCGAAGAAACGCAGGCCCATCTGGGTAACGACGCCGCGTACCTGGTCTTGCTCGACGATCAGATCATCGGCCGCTTGTTGAAATATCCACAGGTTCGGCTGGTTCTCCAGGATTTCGCGCACAGCAGCCTTGTACAAGACCCGGTCGGCCTGGGCGCGAGTAGCGCGCACGGCAGGGCCTTTGCGGCTGTTCAATACGCGGAACTGGATACCACCCTTATCGGTAGCTATGGCCATCGCGCCACCCAGGGCATCGATTTCCTTGACCAGATGGCTCTTGCCGATCCCACCAATGGCGGGGTTGCAGCTCATGGCGCCGAGGGTTTCCACGTTATGCGTCAGCAATAGGGTCTTGGCCCCCATGCGCGCTGATGCAAGTGCTGCCTCGGTACCGGCATGACCGCCGCCGATGACGATCACTTCAAAACGGGAAGGGAAATCCACCACGCACCTCGTGCCTGCTTAATTCAGGTAATTCGGAAAATAGATTTGGCTCTGGCCTTGGGGCGTTTTTGGAGCCAGGTCGGCAAGTATAGGGACTTCGCCCTTTCTAAAGAACCCTTTGCACAAAATTTAACCAGCTGTGGAGAACTGGGGGTAAAAAAAAATAAAAAAGAAAGAAATTTATAAAACCTTTGTTTTTATGTTTATTCTTAGGCCGCGACCAATCTGTGGATAAAGCTTTGCAGGCCTTTTATTTCAATATGTACAGCGATCCAAAAGCCTGTGGTCATCTGGCAATGAGGGGCTTGGATAACCGGTGTAAGCCTGTGGATGAATGACGCTGTTATCCACAGAGGCAATTATCTTCAGTTTTGAAGGCCGTTTATCAACCGACCTCAGCGGCAGTTATTCACAGGGCTTACCCTCAAGAAATCATCGTCCATAGGCCAACCGCCATGTTGGGCAATCAGCGAAAAAGAGGGTGGGCCGGGTTCGCATTGACTCGATGCGCTTTCGAATGCTCCCCCGGCTGGGTGGATGGGGTTATTTACCGATGCAGAAGCTGGAAAATATCCGCCCCAGCAGGTCGTCCGAGCTAAACGCCCCAGTGATTTCCCCTAAGGAATGCTGCGCTTGGCGCAAATCTTCGGCCAGCAGCTCTCCAGCTCCCGCCAACGTCAGCTGTGCACGACCGTGTTCCAAGGCGGCACTGGCATGGCGCAGCGCCTCAAGGTGCCGGCGGCGGGCACTGAAGCTGCTTTCTGAAGTTTGTTCGTAGCCCATGCAGGCCTTGAGGTGTTCACGCAGCAATTCCAGCCCTTCACCCGCCGATTTCGCGCTCAGGCTGATGGTCACGTGACCGTCATCACTGACTTCGAGGGCGATCGCTTCCCCGGTCAGGTCGGCCTTGTTGCGAATCAGGGTGACTTTCGCAGGATCGGGGCGGACCTCAAGGAATTCGGGCCACAAGGCAAAGGGATCATTTGCTTCAGGCGCAGTGGCATCCACCACCAGCAAAACCCGATCAGCTTCACCGATGGCCTTGAGTGCCCGTTCGACGCCGATTTTTTCCACCTGGTCATCGGTATCGCGCAAACCGGCAGTATCCACTACGTGCAGGGGCATACCATCGATGTGGATATGTTCACGGAGGATGTCCCGAGTGGTGCCAGCAATCTCAGTGACGATCGCCGCTTCGCGGCCGGCCAAGGCATTCAGCAGGCTGGATTTGCCGGCATTCGGTCGTCCAGCGATGACCACGGTCATTCCATCGCGCAGCAAGGCCCCTTGTCCTGCTTCACGCAGTACTGTGGATAACTGTTCGCGGACTTTATCAAGCATGCTCAGAACGTGGCCGTCGGCGAGAAAGTCGATTTCTTCTTCCGGGAAATCGATCGCGGCCTCGACATAGATCCGCAGGGCGATCAATTGTTCGGTGAGGTTATGCACACGCTGGGAAAAAGCCCCCTGCAAGGAGCGCAATGCGTTGCGAGCGGCTTGGGCGGAACTGGCTTCGATCAGATCGGCAATCGCCTCGGCCTGGGCCAGGTCGAGCTTGTCATTGAGAAAGGCCCGTTCGCTGAATTCCCCCGGCCGGGCCAAGCGGCAACCCAGTTCAAGGCAACGTTTGAGCAACATGTCCAGCACGATGGGGCCGCCGTGTCCTTGCAACTCCAGCACGTCTTCGCCGGTGAATGAATTCGGGCCCGGGAAATACAAGGCCAGACCTTCATCCAGAACTTGCTGGTCGTCGCTGAAAAACGGGCCGTAATGCGCGTATCGCGGCTTGAGTTCACGACCGCTGATAGCCTTGGCCGCGACACTGGCCAACGGCCCGGAAATACGGACGATGCCGACACCACCGCGACCTTGGGCGGTGGCAACGGCAGCGATGGTTTCACGCGGTGTGCTCATAAACCGATATCCAGACAAAAGTGACAGATAGCAAAACGCCCCACTAGGGGGCGTTTTGTGTGGTTATCCACAGAGCAAGTTACGCCTCGGCTTTTTTCGTCGCCGCTTCGATCTTACGCGTGATGTACCACTGCTGAGTGATGGACAACACGTTGTTCACAACCCAGTACAGCACAAGACCGGCCGGGAACCACAGGAAGAAGAAGGTGAAGATGATTGGCATCATTTTCATGACCTTCGCCTGCATCGGGTCCGGAGGGGTCGGGTTCAATTGCTGCTGGATAAACATGGTCGCGCCCATGATGATCGGCAGTATGAAGAACGGATCCTTGATCGACAGGTCGGTAATCCACAGCATGAACGGTGCCTGGCGCATCTCCACGCTTTCCAGCAGAACCCAGTACAGCGACAGGAACACCGGCATCTGTACCAGAATCGGCAAGCATCCACCCAGCGGGTTGATCTTTTCTTTCTTGTACAGCTCCATCATGGCCTGGGACATTTTCTGCCGGTCATCGCCATGCTGTTCTTTCAGGGCGGCCAGCTTCGGTGCCACTGCGCGCATGCGGGCCATGGACTTGTAGCTGGCAGCCGACAATGGGAAGAACAAGCCCTTGATCAGCATGGTCAGGAAGATGATCGACCAGCCCCAGTTACCGACGATGCTGTGGATATGTTGCAGCAACCAGAAGATCGGTTGGGCAATGAACCACAGGAAACCGTAGTCCACAGTCAGTTCCAGACCTGGGGACAACTCTTTCAGCACGGCCTGGCTCTTCGGACCGGCGTACAGGATCGCGCTGGTTTCGACTTTTCCACCGGGTGCAGCGGTCAATGTCGGACCGGTATAACCGATGATGAAATTGCCTTTGCTGTCTTTACGCGTCTGGACGATGTTGCTGTCGCCCTTCTGCGGAATCCAGGCAGTTACAAAATAATGCTGCAACCAGGCAACCCAACCGCCTTGGACGGTTTCCTTGAGCTGCCCCTTGTCCATGTCTTTCATGGACACTTTCTTGTACGGCTCCGAACTTGTCCACAGGGCGGCGCCCAGGTAGGTCGCGGTACCGGTGGCGGTGCTGGACGACGGATCATCACTGGCGTCGCGCTTGAGTTGCGCAAACATCGCGCCCGACCAAGGCTGGGCGCTCTGGTTGTCGATCAGGTAGGAGACCGTCACGTCATACAGGCCACGTTTCAAAGTGAAACGCTTGATGTAGTTGACGCCGTCCTTGCTGAACTTCAGGTCGACGACCAATTGATCCTGGCCGTCAGCCAGTTGATAGGTCTTCTTCTCGGCAGAGTAAACCGGGCGTCCAGCCGGGTTGGAGTCCGGGCCATTGGTGCCGATCAGGCCGCTTTGGGCCAGATAGGTCCGCTCGTTCCCGTTGTCGAACAACTGGAACGGGATTTCCGGATGATCCTGGCGACGCGGGTACAGCGGTAGCTTCAACTGCGCAACGTCACCACCTTGTGGATCGATTGCCAGTTCGAGCACATCCGTCTTGACCTGGATAAGGTCTTTGCTTGCAGCCGCGGGGGCTTCGGCGGGAGCGCTGGTTTCGCTTGCGGCGCGCGGAATGTCGTCGTTGCTGGCAGCGGCGTTGCCGGCAGGTACATCCGGCAGGCTCGGTGCTGTATTGCTGGCTGCAACATTCTGAGTCGGCAGGGCAGCCTGGCCATAGTCCTGGTTCCATTTAAGGACCATGACATAGGACACGATTGCCAGGGCGACGATCAGGATCGTGCGTTTGATATCCATGATTACTCGGCCATCGAAGAAGAACGGGAGGTAGGGATAGGCGGAACCGGGTCATAACCGCCGGGGTTCCACGGATGACAGCGACCTAAACGACGAAAGGTCAGCCAGCCACCGCGCAGGAGACCATGATTTTCTATGGCTTCATACGCGTAGCAGGAACAACTGGGGTAGAAACGACAGTGGCTGGCCATCAAAGGACTAATGGCGTAGCGATAAAACTGGATCGGAACGAGTGCCAGTTTACGCATCGGGACTGTCTACCCCTACAGTTTCGGTGCTGGCAGCTGGAGCGGATACCGGCTTGTTACGTGCCAGACGCTTCCAGAGCTTGCCGAAATGCTGAATCAATTCGGGGTTTTCTACGTCACCCAAACCTTTGCGCGCGACGATAACGATGTCCCACCCGACCAGGGCTTGCTGGTTCAGGCGAAACGATTCGCGCATCAGACGTTTGAGGCGATTGCGCTGAACGGAGAGCTTGACGCTCTTTTTCCCGATAACCAACCCAAGTCGGGGGTAATCGAGATCATTGTTGCGCGCAAGGAGCAGGAGATTTTTCCCCGGAACCTTGCCGGTAGGGGAGTCAAAGACTGCCTTGAAATGCCGGGGAGTAAGCAGACGCTTTTCCCGACTGAAGTCCTGACTCACCTCCAGTGCCGGATTATCAAACTGCCAGACGCGCACGACCTTTGGCGCGACGACGCGACAGGACGGCACGACCGTTCTTGGTAGCCATGCGAGCACGGAAACCGTGGGTACGAGCGCGTTTGATAGTGCTTGGTTGGAAAGTACGTTTCATGTCGTGTTACCTGGTTCGTCCACAACGGGCCGGAATGGCCCCCGTTTTAAGAGACCGGGGATTCTAGAGAAAGCAAGCCTCTAGGTCAATTTCCAACCAACGTTTCCTTTAAATAGATATCCGGCCTCAGGACGGCTTCCTCATCGGAGCCAGATATAGAAATAAAGAAGGGAATTATTTAAAGCTTTTCTGTAAAGCTTATAAAAGCTAGGTGGCCTGCCGTCTGTGGATAACCCCCTGCAGACCTTTGGATTCAAGCTGTACAGAGAATGACAACTACAGGGGAAAGCAGTGACAAGCCTGTGCTGCGCCCTCGGATAAGCTGTGAGCTGAAAGATCAGTTATCCACAGGCGGGTTATCCACCGGGTTTGACCCGGACTTGTACAAAGACCTCAAGCTTGGTTATCCACAGAGCTTATCCACTGACCGCCGGTCGCCTTTCTTGTCCGTAAGACATTGATAAATACTGGGCGAACAGCAACCTGCGTGTGGATAAGTGACCGACTGATCGCTACAATGGCCGCTTGTTTTTGCCTCACCGGCTTTCAACTTAGGGGATATCCGTGTCAGTGGAACTTTGGCAGCAGTGCGTAGATCTTTTGCGCGATGAGCTGCCTGCCCAACAATTCAACACTTGGATCCGTCCACTACAGGTCGAAGCCGAAGGCGACGAGTTGCGTGTCTATGCACCGAATCGTTTCGTTCTCGATTGGGTCAACGAAAAGTACCTGGGCCGGGTCATGGAGCTCCTCGACGAGCACGGCAATGGCATGGCGCCTGCGTTGTCCTTATTGATAGGCAGCAAGCGCAGCTCTGCACCGCGAGCCGCCCCCAATGCGCCGCTGGCGGCGGCGGCCTCCCAGGCTCAGGCGGCTGCGGCACCTGTCAATAACCATGCCGCGCCTGCCTCGACGCCTGCGCCGAACAAGCGCAACGCACAAAAGGTAGAAGAGGTCAGCGAAGAGCCATCTCGGGATAGCTTCGACCCCATGGCCGGCGCCAGCAGCCAGCAGGCACCGGTACGGGCCGAACAGCGCACCGTCCAGGTCGAAGGCGCACTCAAGCACACCAGCTACCTGAACCGGACCTTCACTTTCGAGAACTTCGTCGAAGGTAAATCCAACCAACTGGCCCGAGCGGCCGCCTGGCAGGTCGCGGACAATCCCAAGCACGGCTATAACCCGCTCTTCCTTTATGGCGGCGTGGGCTTGGGTAAGACCCACTTGATGCATGCCGTGGGCAACCATCTATTAAAGAAGAACCCGAATGCCAAGGTCGTGTACCTGCATTCCGAGCGCTTCGTAGCCGACATGGTCAAGGCGTTGCAACTGAACGCGATCAATGAATTCAAGCGCTTCTACCGTTCGGTAGACGCCCTGCTGATCGACGATATTCAGTTCTTCGCTCGCAAGGAGCGCTCCCAAGAAGAGTTTTTCCACACCTTCAACGCCTTGCTTGAAGGTGGGCAGCAGGTCATTCTCACCAGCGACCGTTACCCCAAGGAAATCGAGGGCCTCGAAGAACGCCTCAAGTCGCGTTTCGGTTGGGGCTTGACGGTGGCCGTCGAGCCACCGGAGCTGGAAACCCGGGTCGCGATCCTGATGAAGAAGGCCGACCAGGCCAAGGTCGAGCTTCCCCACGACGCTGCGTTTTTCATCGCTCAGCGGATCCGCTCCAACGTGCGTGAGCTCGAAGGTGCCCTCAAGCGGGTGATTGCCCACTCCCACTTCATGGGGCGCGACATCACCATCGAGCTGATTCGTGAGTCGCTGAAAGATCTTCTGGCCCTCCAGGACAAGCTGGTGTCTGTGGATAACATCCAGCGAACTGTTGCCGAGTACTACAAGATCAAGATTTCCGACCTGTTATCCAAGCGCCGTTCGCGCTCGGTAGCCCGTCCGCGCCAGGTGGCCATGGCATTGTCCAAGGAACTGACCAACCACAGCCTGCCGGAAATCGGCGATGTGTTCGGCGGCCGCGACCATACCACCGTGCTGCACGCCTGCCGCAAGATCAACGAACTTAAGGAATCCGACGCGGACATCCGCGAGGACTACAAGAACCTGCTGCGTACACTGACCACTTGATGACCACCAGCGCAGCTTATTAAGGCAAGGGACTAGACCATGCATTTCACCATTCAACGCGAAGCCCTGTTGAAACCCCTGCAACTGGTCGCAGGCGTCGTCGAACGCCGCCAGACCTTGCCGGTACTTTCCAACGTGCTGCTGGTTGTCGAAGGCCAGCAACTGTCGCTGACCGGTACCGACCTGGAAGTCGAGCTGGTCGGTCGCGTGCAGCTTGAAGAGCCTGCCGATCCGGGTTCCATAACCGTGCCTGCGCGTAAGCTGATGGACATCTGCAAAAGCCTGCCCAACGACGCGCTGATCGACATCAAGGTCGATGAGCAGAAGCTCGTGGTCAAGGCCGGCCGCAGCCGTTTCACCTTGTCGACCCTGCCGGCCAATGACTTCCCGACCGTGGAAGAAGGCCCGGGCTCGCTGACCTGCAGCCTGGAACAAAGCAAGTTGCGTCGTCTGATTGAACGCACCAGCTTCGCCATGGCCCAGCAGGATGTGCGCTATTACCTCAATGGGATGCTCCTGGAAGTATCCGCTGGCGTTATCCGCGCAGTTGCTACCGACGGACACCGCCTGGCGATGTGCTCGATGCAGGCCGATATCGGTCAGCCAGATCGCCATCAGGTGATCGTGCCGCGCAAAGGTATTCTAGAACTGGCGCGCCTGCTGACCGAGCCGGACGGCAACGTCAGCATCGTGCTGGGCCAGCACCATATCCGGGCCACCACCGGTGAATTCACGTTCACGTCGAAACTGGTGGACGGCAAATTCCCGGATTACGAACGCGTGCTGCCCAAAGGTGGCGACAAGCTGGTATTGGGCGATCGCCAAGCCCTGCGCGAAGCTTTCAGTCGTACCGCGATCCTGTCCAACGAGAAGTATCGCGGTATTCGTTTGCAACTGGCCAATGGTCAACTGAAGATCCAAGCGAACAACCCGGAGCAGGAAGAAGCGGAAGAAGAAGTGGGCGTTGAATACAACGGCGGCTCTCTGGAGATCGGCTTCAACGTCAGCTATTTGCTTGATGTGCTGGGCGTAATGACCACGGAGCAAGTGCGTCTGATCCTGTCTGACTCCAACAGCAGTGCGCTGGTGCAGGAGTCCGATAACGACGATTCGGCTTACGTTGTCATGCCGATGCGTCTGTAATCATGCCCAGCAGAAGCTAGATGTCTCTAAGTCGCGTCTCGGTCACCGCGGTGCGCAATCTGCACCCGGTGACCTTCTCCCCCTCCCCTCGCATCAATATCCTGTACGGCGCCAACGGCAGCGGCAAAACCAGTGTCCTGGAAGCCGTTCACCTGTTGGGGCTTGCCCGTTCGTTTCGTAGCACGCGTCTGTTGCCGGTCATCCAGTACGATCAACTGGCGTGCACGGTGTTTGGGCAAGTGGAGCTGGCGGAGGGCGGACATAGCGCCTTGGGTATCTCCCGAGACAGGCAGGGCGAGTTCCAGATCCGCATCGACGGGCAGAATGCGCGCAGCGCCGCGCAACTGGCGGAAATCCTGCCGCTGCAGTTGATCAACCCGGACAGCTTCCGGCTGTTGGAAGGCGCACCGAAGATTCGTCGGCAATTTCTCGACTGGGGCGTGTTCCACGTGGAACCGCGTTTCATGAGCACCTGGCAGCGCTTGCAGAAGGCGCTGCGCCAGCGAAACTCTTGGCTGCGGCATGGTACACTTGACGCCGTTTCGCAAGCGGTTTGGGACAGGGAGCTGTGCCAAGCCAGCGCTGAAATCGATGAATACCGCCGCGCTTATATCAAAGCCTTGAAACCGGTCTTCGAGCAGACCTTGAGCGAGCTGGTTGAGCTTGAAGGTCTGACGCTCAGCTACTACCGAGGCTGGGACAAGGATCGGGAACTGAGCACCGTGTTGGCTGGCTCGCTGCAGCGGGACCAGCAGATGGGCCACACCCAGGCCGGACCACAACGCGCTGACTTGCGCCTCAGATTGGGCGCAAACAATGCCGCGGACATCTTGTCCCGGGGGCAGCAGAAGTTGGTAGTGTGCGCCCTGCGTATCGCCCAGGGGCACTTGGTCAGCCAGGCCCGTCGCGGTCAGTGTATTTATCTGGTGGATGACTTGCCGTCCGAGCTGGACGAAGCCCACCGCCGCGCATTGTGCCGCTTGCTGGAAGACTTACGCTGCCAGGTTTTTATCACCTGTGTAGATCACGAATTACTGAGGGAAGGCTGGCAAATGGAAACGCCGGTCGCTCTGTTCCACGTGGAACAGGGCCGTATCACCCAGACCCACGACCATCGGGAGTGAAGGCATTGAGCGAAGAAAATACGTACGACTCAACGAGCATTAAAGTGCTGAAAGGCCTGGATGCCGTACGCAAACGTCCCGGTATGTACATTGGTGACACCGACGATGGCAGCGGTCTGCACCACATGGTGTTCGAAGTCGTCGACAACTCCATCGACGAAGCTCTCGCCGGATACTGTGACGACATCAGTATTACCATTCACCCGGATGAATCCATCACCGTACGTGACAACGGTCGTGGCATCCCGGTAGACGTGCATAAAGAGGAAGGTGTCTCCGCCGCCGAGGTCATCATGACCGTACTGCACGCTGGCGGTAAGTTCGACGACAACTCATACAAGGTCTCCGGCGGTCTGCACGGTGTAGGTGTCTCGGTGGTGAATGCGCTGTCCGAGGAATTGGTGCTGACGGTTCGCCGCAGCGGCAAGATCTGGGAACAGACCTATGTCCACGGCGTACCACAGGCGCCCATGGCGATCGTTGGCGACAGCGAAACCACCGGCACCCAGATTCACTTCAAGGCTTCCAGCGAAACCTTCAAAAACATCCACTTCAGCTGGGACATTCTGGCCAAGCGGATTCGTGAGTTGTCCTTCCTTAACTCCGGCGTTGGCATCGTCCTCAAGGACGAGCGCAGCGGCAAGGAAGAGCTGTTCAAGTACGAAGGAGGCCTGCGGGCGTTCGTCGAATATCTGAACACCAACAAGACTGCGGTCAACCAGGTGTTCCACTTCAACATCCAGCGTGACGACGGCATCGGCGTGGAAATCGCCCTGCAGTGGAATGACAGCTTCAACGAGAACCTGTTGTGCTTCACCAACAACATTCCGCAGCGTGACGGCGGCACCCATCTGGTGGGCTTCCGTTCGGCGCTGACCCGTAACTTGAACAACTATATCGAGCAGGAAGGCCTGGCGAAGAAGCATAAGGTCGCCACCACCGGTGACGATGCCCGTGAAGGCTTGACGGCCATCATTTCGGTGAAGGTTCCAGATCCGAAGTTCAGCTCCCAGACCAAGGACAAGCTGGTCTCTTCCGAAGTGAAGACCGCGGTCGAACAGGAAATGGGCAAGTACTTCTCCGACTTCCTGCTGGAGAACCCGAACGAAGCCAAACTGGTGGTCGGCAAGATGATCGACGCCGCCCGCGCCCGTGAAGCGGCGCGCAAGGCCCGTGAGATGACCCGCCGCAAAGGCGCCTTGGACATCGCCGGCCTGCCGGGCAAACTGGCTGACTGCCAGGAAAAGGACCCTGCCCTCTCCGAGCTTTACCTGGTGGAAGGTGACTCCGCTGGTGGCTCCGCCAAGCAGGGTCGCAACCGTCGCACCCAGGCCATCCTGCCGCTCAAGGGTAAGATCCTGAACGTCGAGAAGGCGCGCTTCGACAAGATGATCTCCTCTGCCGAAGTCGGCACGCTCATCACCGCGCTGGGCTGTGGCATCGGCCGCGAAGAGTACAACATCGACAAGCTGCGCTATCACAACATCATCATCATGACCGACGCCGACGTCGACGGTTCGCACATCCGCACCCTGCTACTGACGTTCTTCTTCCGTCAGTTGCCCGAGCTGATCGAGCGTGGCTACATCTATATCGCCCAACCGCCGCTGTACAAGGTCAAGAAAGGCAAGCAAGAGCAATACATCAAAGACGACGACGCCATGGAAGAGTACATGACGCAGTCGGCCCTGGAAGATGCGAGCCTGCACCTGAACGAAGACGCCCCAGGTATCTCCGGCGAAGCCCTCGAGCGCCTGGTCAACGACTTCCGGCTGGTGATGAAGACCCTCAAGCGCCTGTCGCGTCTTTATCCACAGGAGCTGACCGAGCACTTCATCTACCTGCCGGCCGTCAGCATGGAGCAGCTGTCCGATCACGCCGCGATGCAGGATTGGCTGGCCCAGTACGAAGCCCGCCTGCGTACCGTCGAGAAATCCGGGCTGGTCTACAAAGCCAGCTTGCGTGAAGACCGCGAACGTAACGTCTGGCTGCCAGAGGTCGAACTGATCTCCCACGGCCTGTCGAACTACGTCACCTTCAACCGCGACTTCTTCGGCAGCAACGACTACAAGACCGTGGTCTCCCTCGGTGCGCAACTGAGCACCCTGTTGGATGAAGGCGCTTATATCCAGCGCGGCGAACGCAAAAAATCGGTCACCGAATTCAAGGAAGCCCTTGAGTGGCTGATGGCTGAAAGCACCAAGCGCCACACCATCCAGCGATATAAAGGGTTGGGCGAAATGAACCCGGACCAACTGTGGGAAACCACCATGGACCCAGGCTCGCGCCGGATGTTGAAGGTAACCATCGAAGACGCCATTGGCGCGGATCAGATCTTCAACACCCTGATGGGTGATGCGGTCGAGCCACGCCGAGACTTCATCGAGAGCAACGCGTTGGCGGTGTCCAACCTGGATTTCTAGAATCCCTCGCCAGCACATGCGATAAAAAAAAGCCAACGCCTAAAGCGTTGGCTTTTTTTTTACGTCTTTATTCAATGCACCGTTCTGAAACCGAACGGTCAAAAACCGGGTAACCCGGTAACACTTTGGAACAAAGCCTTCATCCTCAACGACTTGCAAATCTTAGTAAACCCCCGGAACCACGGGATCTCAGTTTTTCTGGCGTAAAACTTGCGTGCTGAATAAACAACACATCGTTTTTTTAAATTTACAGAAAACGATGGCAAGAGGCGGTACGAATAAATCCAATTCCAAGGGTAGTCTCAATGAGTGGTACGCAAGCTTCCAACAACCTGGAGCAAGGGCTCAAGCCCCGTCATGTGACGATGCTCTCCATTGCCGGCGTGATTGGCGCTGGTCTTTTCGTGGGTTCCGGCCACGCAATCGCAGCGGCCGGGCCGGCTGTGCTGCTGGCCTATGCGGCAGCCGGTGCGTTGGTGGTGTTGGTGATGCGCATGCTCGGCGAAATGGCCGTAGCCTCGCCGGACACCGGTTCTTTCTCGACTTACGCGGATCGGGCGATCGGGCATTGGGCCGGTTTCACCATCGGCTGGCTCTACTGGTGGTTCTGGGTGTTGGTGATTCCATTGGAAGCCAACGCGGCCGCGACCATCCTGCATGCCTGGTTCCCGAACGTGGCGATCTGGGTTTTCACCCTGGTGATCACCCTTCTGCTGACGGTTACCAACCTGTTCAGCGTGAAGAACTACGGCGAGTTTGAATTCTGGTTCGCCCTGGTCAAGGTCATCGCAATCATTGGTTTCGTGGCCCTGGGCGCGCTGGCGATCTTCGGTTTGCTGCCGACCAGCCAAGTCAGCGGTGTTTCTCACCTGTTCGATACCCAAGGCTTCCTGCCAAACGGCATGGGTGCGGTACTGGGCGCGATCCTGACCACCATGTTCTCGTTCATGGGCACCGAGATCGTGACCATTGCGGCTGCCGAATCGAAGAATCCGGGCCAGCAGATTTCCAAGGCGACCAATTCGGTGATCTGGCGGATCGGCCTGTTCTATCTCGTGTCGATTTTCATGGTCGTGTCGCTGGTGCCATGGAACGATCCGATGCTTGCCAGCGTGGGTTCGTACCAGACCGTGCTGGAACGCATGGGCATCCCCAACGCCAAGCTGATCGTCGATATTGTGGTACTGGTTGCGGTGACCAGCTGCCTGAACTCGGCGCTGTACACCGCTTCGCGCATGATGTTCTCGTTGGGCAAGCGTGGCGATGCGCCGGCGGTTTCCCAGCGCACCAACAAGAGCGGTACGCCTTACTGGGCAGTGATGCTATCGACCGCTGCCGCGTTCCTGGCAGTATTCGCCAACTACGTGGCTCCGGCCGCCGTGTTCGAATTCCTGTTGGCGAGCTCGGGCGCCATCGCTCTTCTGGTGTACCTGGTTATTGCGGTGTCGCAGTTACGGATGCGCAAGCAGCGTATGGCCCGCGGCGAAAAAATCGCCTTCAGCATGTGGCTGTTCCCTGCTCTGACTTACGCGGTCATTGTGTTCATCGTCGGGGCGCTGACCATCATGCTGTTCCAGGAAGCCCATCGCGTGGAGATCCTTGCGACTGGCCTGCTTAGCATTCTGGTGGTGGCGTGCGGATTGCTATTGCAGCGTCGTCGGGGTACGGACGCAGGACGCCTGGCGCAAACGATCGGGTGAAAACTCATTGTGGCGAGGGAGCTTGCTCCCGCTGGATCGGGCTGGGGCTCCAGCGTGGAGCGCTCAATAAAAGGGGCTGCTTTGCAGCCCAGCGGGAGCAAGCTCCCTCGCCACGAATTCAATCAGTCGCTTCTCTAGCTTGCGACTGATGCTTCACTCCCCACCGTCACACTTTCCAACCGATACCCATATCCGTAGATCGTCACCAACTGCCAACCCCGATCCGCTGTCAGCCCCAACTTATTGCGCAGGCGATAGATATGCGTGTCCAGCGGTCGGGACGAGGTCATTTCCTCGTGGGTCCAGAAACGTTCGTAGAAATATTCCCGGGACAGTGGCCGGCCAAGGTTGGCGAACAGGCAGCGGGCCAGCCGGTATTCCCGTTCAGTCAGGCTGATGGGGACGTCGGCGCGGGTGACGGTCAGCTCGGCGTCGTCGAACGCCAGGTCGTTGAAAACCAAGACTTCGCTGGCAGGCGTGCGTTGCAGGTTGTGGCGACGCAGCACGGCGGTGACCCTGGCCTTGAGTTCGTTGGGTCTGAAGGGTTTGCTCACATAGTCGTCGGCGCCGGCGTTGAGGGCCTGGACGATGTCATGTTCGCCGTCACGGCTGGTGAGCATGATGGCAGCCGGCGGCGCGTCCATGTGCTCGCGGGTCCAGCGTAACAGTGCCAGACCGCTGATATCCGGCAACTGCCAGTCGAGGATCAACAGATCGAAGGTTTCCCGGCGCAGCTGTCGCAACAGGTCCTCGCCGCGCTCGAAGCAGTGCATTGTCCAGGCTGGCTCGCCCCTGGCGGAAATGTGGTGCAGCGTCTGTTCTACCCGGCGCAACTCGGCCGGTTCGTCATCCAGTATGGCGATACGCATGGAACGCGATTTCCTTATCTCGGAAGTAATGGACAACTCAGGTGGCGCTGCATGGCAACGGCCCCTGTCGCTGGCTTGCGACAATACCGGCTCGCGACAGGCAGGGAAAGGCAGCAGCGCACCGCCCATCGAGTCCGCTATAGTCATAGGCTTTCAGCTTGCCGGTTCGCCTCCTCCTCCATGAAACATTATCCTGCCATGAACCACCCGCGCCGCCGTGAAAGTCGTGAGCCCACCCAGGTCCAGCGCTTGTTTCGCCAATTGGTGCACGAATGGTTGTGGATAAGTCTGCTGCTGTTGCCACCGACGGCCTTGCTCTCTTACACCAGCCAGACTCGCGACGGTGCAGGCGCGGCCGCGTTGTCGGTACTGCTGGTGGCGGGTGTGTTGGGGCTGCTGTTGTTGCGTCCGCGTCTGGCGCTGTGGTCGACGGTCGGTGGGATGAGCCTGGCCTTGTTGATCAGTGCCCTGCTGGAAGCAGAGGACTGGGAGTGGTCGCCCATGGCCAGTGTGTTGGGCATGCTGTTTGGCTATCTGATCTGGAACTGGCGGCGCCTGAGCGTGGTGCTGGCCTATTTCGGCTGGGAACTGGCGCGCCTGGATGCGGAGCCCAAGGTGTTTCCCGAACGCCGTCGTGCGCCTTATACCGGCAGTGACCGTTTGCAGGGCCAGATCATGGCCCTGGAACAAGCCATGAGTCGAACCCGCGATACCCGGCGCTTTATTGCCGACGGCCTGGAATACCTGCCCGTGGCCACCATGATCTGCGATCCCCAAGGCAAATTGCTGCTCGGCAACCGCAGGGCCCGTGATCTGTTCGGTCATGGCCTGGCCGGTGGCGATGTGGTGGAGTACCTCGCGCAATTGGGTTATCCAGGGCTGGAGCGCGGCGCGCAGCATCGTTTATCGACCTTGCCCTTGGTGGAGTTCCGCGACATTCGCGAACGCAGCCTGCGTCTGGAACGGGCGGCGCTGTTGCCGGTGGAAGGTGATGCACCGATTGGTTGGTTGCTGAGCCTCACGGATCTGAGCGCCGAACGCGAAGTTGAAGAGCAGCGCAGCGTGATGCTGCGCTTTCTATCCCACGACTTGCGTGCGCCGCACTCGGCCATCCTGGCGTTGCTGGACGTGCAGCGGCATCAGGCGGGCGGCGATCAACCGGTATTTGATCAGATCGAGCGTCAGGTCCGGCGTGCCTTGGAACTGACTGACGGCTTCGTGCAGTTGGCCAGGGCCGAATCCGAGGCTTATCAATTTCAGCCGACACTGTTTGCAATGCTGGTGCTGGATGTGATCGACCAAGCCTTGCCCCTGGCCCAGGCCAAGCGCATCCGCTTGACGCATCAACTGGACAACGAAGAGGTGATGGTCAGGGCGGACCAATCCTTGCTGACCCGGGCGCTGTTCAATCTGTTGGAAAACGCCATCAAGTACAGCGCACCTGAGACCTGTATTTCATTGCAGGTCTACGGCAGGGAGGATTGGCTGGTCTGCGAAGTCATAGACCAGGGCAAGGGCATTGAACCGCAGGAGTTGCCGGACCTGTTCTGTCAGTACCGACGGTTTTCGTCAGCTCACGGCGTGGATGGTGTTGGCTTGGGGCTGTCCATGGTCAAGGCTGTGATCGATCATCACGGTGGGCAGATCGAATGCCGGAGCGTGGTGGGTGAAGGCACCACATTCAGCATGAGGCTTCCGATGCTGGAAGATTGAAGGACCGCAGCGCCGTAGCTGCGATCCCAAACGCTATAAAAACTTATGCACCTGCTCTGAGGTTTTATGTGTTTATGAAATATGTATATAAAACATAGAGTTACTGCATAAGAATCGAAGTTTCAGGAAAAACGGTACACAGGTTATCCACAGATCTCAAACAGCAAGTTGATCGGTCGCCGCCGGTGCTGCGGCTGCCGGAGGCAACGAACCCATCTCGCGTTGGGTCTGTTCGTTCCAGGTCTGGACCCGGTCATTGAGATCGGCGATAGCGCGAGGCCCCGTGCCTTCGGCGTACATCGGTGCGCCGATGATTACCGTGATGGTTCCTGGCTTTCTGTTCCACCCAGCCTTGGGCCAGAATTTGCCGGCATTGTGTGCAATCGGCAATACAGGAAGCCCGGCGTTGACCGCCAATGCCGAACCGCTGCGGGAGAATTTGCCCACCGTTCCATAAGGCACGCGGGTGCCCTCGGGGAATATCAGTACCCAGACATTGTCCTTTAGCAATTCGTCCCCCTGCTTCGCCACTTGCTTGAGCGCAACCTTGGGGTTGTCGCGATCAATGGCAATCGGTCGCAGCATCGCCATGGCCCAGCCGAAGAAGGGCACGAACAGCAGCTCGCGCTTGAGGACCTGGCTCAACGGTTCGAAATAGGCAGAGAGAAAGAACGTCTCCCAAGTGCTCTGGTGGTTGGACTGGATCACGCACGGGCGGTCAGGCACGTTCTCGGCGCCCTTCACTTCATAGTGAATGCCCAGGAAAACCCTGCTCAGCCACAGGGCGCAGCGGCACCAGTACACGTTGATGAAACGGTAGCGCGCCTTGAACGGCAGGAAAGGCGCGACAAAAAAACTCAAGGTGCACCACAGCAAGGAGCTGGTGCCCAACAGCAGGTAAAAGAGAAAGGTTCTGATGGCCTGCAATATCGACATAGCGGCGTTTACCGTTGCGGGCAATGCCCGCCTGTTCAAGCGCTTCCCGAACAATCCCTGATCAGGATGTCTTGGGAGCCCTAGTTGTGGATAAGTTCAGCGGCAATCGCCGCCAGATCGTCAAAAATCAAGGTGCCTACCGGCAGGGTCTTGCCCAAGGTCTTCTGGCCTTTTCCGGTCTTTACCAAAACTGGCTGACAATCGACGGCCTTGGCCGCCTCCAGGTCACCGAGGCTGTCGCCGACGAACCACACACCCGCCAGTGCCACGTCGTAATGCGCGGCAATGGTTTTCAGCATGCCCGGCTTGGGCTTGCGGCAATCGCAGCCTTCATCCGGCCCGTGTGGGCAATAAACGATCAAGCCGACCTCGCCGCCCTGCTCCGCCACCAGTGCACGCAAACGCTCGTGCATGGCCTCCAGCACGGCCAGGTCGTAGTAACCGCGAGCAATGCCCGACTGGTTGGTGGCGACCGCCACCGTCCAGCCGGCCTTGCTCAACTGCGCGATGGCTTCGATCGAGCCTTCGATCGGCAACCACTCCTCCACCGATTTGATGTAAGCGTCGGAGTCGTGATTGATCACCCCGTCCCGATCGAGAATCAGCAGTTTCAAGGATTACCCCAGCAGCGAAATGTCGGCAACGCCGAGGAACAGGCCACGCAGACGCGCCAGCAGCGCGTAGCGGTTGGCCCGTACATTGGCGTCTTCGGCATTGACCATCACTGCTTCGAAAAACGCATCCACCGGCTCACGCAAAGCCGCCAGGCGTGCCAGGGTTTCGCTGTACTGACGCGCCGCCGCCATCGGCTGGACCGCCTGGTCCGCCTGCTGGATCGCAGAGTACAGGGAGAACTCGTTGGCGTTGTCGAAGTACTTGGCTTCGACGGTGCTCGCGATGTTGCCTTCGGCCTTGCCCAGCAGGTTCGACACACGCTTGTTCACCGCCGCCAGCGCCGCCGCTTCCGGCAGTTTGCGGAAGGCCTGCACCGCCTGTACGCGCTGGTCGAAGTCCAGGGCCGAGCCTGGCTTCAGGGCGCGCACCGACAGGTAGGTCGCGACATCGACGCCTTCGTCTTCGTAACGCGCACGCAGGCGGTCGAAGATGAATTCCAGCACCGCATCGGCCAGGCCGGCGGCCTTGACCTTGCTGCCGAACGCATTGACGGCAAAGGCCACGGCGTCGTTCAGGTCCAGGTCCAGTTGCTTGTCGATCAGGATCCGCAACACGCCCAACGCCGCACGACGCAGGGCATACGGGTCTTTGCTGCCGGTGGGCAGCATGCCGATGCCGAAGATGCCGACCAGAGTGTCGAGCTTGTCGGCGATTGCCACGGCTGCACCGGTCAGGGTGCTTGGCAGTTCAGCGCCGGCGCCGCGGGGCATGTACTGCTCGTTCAGCGCCAGGGCCACGTCTTGCGGCTCGCCGTCGTTGAGGGCGTAGTAGTAGCCGGCGATACCTTGCATCTCCGGGAACTCACCGACCATCTCGGTGGACAGGTCGCACTTGGACAGGATGCCGGCACGCGTCGCACGCTGGGCGTCGCCGCCGATACGCGGCGCAATGTACGCCGCCAGCTTCGACACACGCTCTGCCTTATCGTAGACGCTGCCGAGTTTTTCCTGGAACACCACGTTCTGCAGGCGCTCGTTGAAGCTTTCGAGCGGCTGTTTCTTGTCTTGCTTGAAGAAGAACTCGGCGTCGGTCAGGCGCGGGCGAACGACTTTTTCGTTACCGGCGATGATCTGTGCCGGGTCCTTGCTCTCGATGTTGGCCACGGTGATGAAACGCGGCAGCAATTTGCCTTCGGCGTCCAGCAGGCAGAAATACTTCTGGTTGTCCTGCATGGTGGTGATCAGCGCTTCCTGGGGCACTTCAAGGAAACGTTCCTCGAACGAGCACACCAGCGGCACTGGCCATTCCACCAGGGCGGTCACCTCGTCGAGCAAATCCTGCGGCACGATGGCGGTGCCTTCCTGGCGGGTCGCCAGCTCTTCGGTGCGCTTGCTGATCAGTTCGCGGCGCTCGTTGGCGTCGGCCAGCACGTAGGCGGCCCGCAGGTCGGCCAAGTAGTTGGCCGGCGAGGTAATGCGCACGCTGTGGGGGTGATGGAAGCGGTGACCGCGGGAGTCGCGACCGGCCTTCTGCGCCAGGATCGTGCAATCGATGACCTGGTCACCCAGCAGCATCACCAGCCATTGGGTCGGACGTACGAACTCTTCCTTGCGCGCGGCCCAGCGCATGCGCTTGGGAATAGGCAAGTCATTGAGGGAGTCTTCGACGATGGTCGGCAACAGGCTGGCGGTCGGCTTGCCCTTGATGCTCTGGCTGTAGCGCAGCTTCGGACCGCTCTGGTCGATTTCGCTCAGGTCCACGCCGCACTTCTTGGCGAAGCCCAGGGCGGCCTGGGTCGGATTGCCGTCGGCATCGAACGCAGCCTGGCGTGGTGGGCCGTCGAGGTTGATGCTGCGGTCCGGCTGCTGGGTCGCCAGGCCGGTGATCAGCACGGCCAGGCGACGCGGCGCGGCATAGACGTGTTTGGTTTCGAAGTTCAGGCCGGCAGCTTGCAGGCCTTTGTCGATGCCGGCCAAAAACGCATCGGCCAGGGTGTTCAGGGCTTTGGGTGGCAGTTCTTCGGTGCCCAGTTCAACCAGAAAATCTTGAGCACTCATTGTGCAGCCTCCAGCTTAGCCAACACTTCATCACGCAGATCCGGGGTCGCCATCGGGAAGCCCAGCTTGGCACGGGCCAGCAGATAGGCTTGCGCAACGGAACGCGCCAGGGTGCGTACACGCAGGATATATTGCTGGCGCGCCGTCACGGAAATCGCCCGGCGTGCGTCCAGCAGGTTGAAGGTGTGGGACGCCTTCAGCACCATTTCATAGCTCGGCAACGGCAGCGGCTGATCCAGTTCGATCAGACGCTTGGCCTCGCTTTCGTAGAAATCGAACAGTTCGAACAGCTTGTCGACATTGGCGTGTTCGAAGTTGTAGGTCGACTGCTCCACTTCGTTCTGGTGGAACACGTCGCCGTAGGTCACTTTGCCGAACGGGCCGTCGGCCCACACCAGGTCGTAGACCGAATCCACGCCTTGCAGGTACATCGCCAGGCGTTCCAGGCCGTAGGTGATCTCGCCGGTCACCGGGTAGCACTCGATGCCGCCCGCTTGCTGGAAGTAGGTGAACTGGGTCACTTCCATGCCGTTGAGCCAGACTTCCCAGCCCAGGCCCCAGGCGCCCAGGGTCGGCGATTCCCAGTTGTCTTCGACGAAGCGGATGTCGTGCACCAGTGGGTCGAGGCCCACGTGCTTGAGGGAGCCCAGGTACAGTTCCTGGAAATTCTCCGGGTTCGGCTTCAGGACCACCTGGAACTGGTAGTAATGCTGCAGGCGGTTCGGGTTTTCGCCGTAGCGGCCGTCAGTCGGGCGGCGGCTGGGCTGGACATAGGCGGCATTCCAGGTTTCCGGGCCGATGGCACGCAGGAACGTGGCAGTGTGGAAAGTGCCGGCGCCTACTTCCATATCGTAGGGCTGAAGTACCACGCAACCTTGCTCGGCCCAGTATTGCTGGAGGGCGAGGATCAAGTCTTGGAAGGTACGCACGGCTGGCGTAGGCTGGCTCACGAAATTCACCTGTTTCTTGGGCTGCGATTTAAAGAGCGGGAGTATACCCGATTCGTTCGTGCGCACGCCCCCTGGAGCCTTATGCCACGCTGCTTTTGGTGTTCTGACGATCCGCTGTACATGGCTTATCACGATCAGGAGTGGGGCACGCCGCTGCGCGATGCGCAGGGTTTGTTCGAGTTGCTTTTGCTCGAAGGGTTCCAGGCCGGCCTGTCCTGGATCACTGTGCTGCGCAAACGCGAGCATTACCGCAAGGTGCTCTACGGCTTTGACGTACACCGCGTGGCGCAAATGAGCGATGCGGAAATCGAAGATCTGATGCTTGACCCCGGCATCATCCGCAACCGCCTCAAGCTCAAGGCCGCCCGCCGCAACGCCCAGGCCTGGATGGCGCTGGAGGATCCGGTGGCATTCCTTTGGTCATTCGTCGGTGACAAGCCGCTGATCAACCATTTCAAGGACCGCAGCGAAGTGCCGGCCATCACCCCCGAAGCCCTGGCGATGAGCAAAGGCCTGAAAAAAGCCGGGTTCACCTTCGTCGGCCCGACCATTTGCTACGCCTTCATGCAGGCCTCGGGCATGGTCATGGATCATACCCAGGATTGTGACCGCTACGCCGAGCTGGCAAACGGCGGTTAGAATAGCCGGCTCGCGACACGCCCATGAATTCAGGAGTGACCTGTGGATAAGTTGAAAGGCGCCTTGCTGGTCGGCGCTCTGCGGTTGTTTGCGCTGCTGCCCTGGCGCGCGGTGCAAGCGGTGGGATCGGCCATCGGTTGGCTGATGTGGAAGCTGCCCAACCGTTCCCGCGACGTGGTGCGGATCAACCTCGCCAAATGCTTTCCCGAGATGGACCCGGCCGAGCGCGAGCGCTTGGTGGGCCAAAGCCTCAAGGACATCGGCAAATCCCTGACCGAAAGCGCCTGCGCCTGGATCTGGCCAGCCCAGCGTTCCATCGAACTGGTGCGCGAAGTCGAAGGCCTCGAGGTGCTTAAAGACGCGCTGGCCTCCGGCAAAGGCGTAGTCGGCATCACCAGCCACCTGGGCAACTGGGAAGTGCTCAACCACTTCTATTGCAGCCAGTGCAAACCGATCATTTTCTATCGCCCGCCGAAGCTCAAGGCGGTGGATGAGTTGCTGCAAAAGCAGCGCGTACAACTGGGCAACAAAGTCGCGGCGTCCACCAAGGAAGGCATCCTCAGCGTCATCAAGGAAGTGCGCAAGGGCGGCCAGGTCGGCATCCCCGCCGACCCGGAACCGGCCGAATCCGCCGGTATTTTCGTGCCGTTCTTCGCCACCCAGGCCCTGACCAGCAAATTCGTCCCGAACATGCTCGCCGGTGGCAAAGCGGTCGGCGTCTTCCTCCATGCCCTGCGCCTGCCCGACGGCTCCGGCTACAAAGTCATTCTCGAAGCCGCGCCAGACGCCATGTACAGCACCGACACCGAAACCGCCTGCGCCGCCATGAGCCAGGTGGTCGAACGCTACGTGCGTGCCTACCCGAGCCAATACATGTGGAGCATGAAACGCTTCAAGAAGCGCCCGCCGGGCGAAGCCCGCTGGTACTGAAGGCCCACCACTTCACAAGATCAGCCCCACCGGGATTCAGGGTGAATGCAGAATCTGCACACAACCGAGAACCCCTGTGGGAGCGAGCCTGCTCGCGATAGCGCCCTGACAACTGCCACATGACTAACTGACCCAACCTCCCGTGGCGAGGGAGCTTGCTCCCGCTGGACTGCGCAGCAGTCCCAACCCAAACCACCCATTTCCTACAGCCAACCCCAGCCATAATCAGCCCTTGTTTATCCCCCCACCCAAACCCGTCCACCCACCCACACATCCTTGCGCCTTTACCTACAACTACGCCAGAATCCGCCCGCTTGTGCGCCTTGCCCCCGGGTTCTATTGTCTTCCTGCCACTGCCCATCAGTGGTCGGGTTTAGTAGCCCGGGGTTGTGTCAGTAAGATGCATGAGCTTTCATCCAGGCAGGTTCAAATCCTGCTCTTGATGGTGGCTGTGCGCAGGGCGCTTCGGCGCGCCGGCAATGCTGATCTCCCCGGTCTACTAACCTGCGTACAGCCGCCACCCTTCTTTTAGTAGGGAAGAGGTTTCGGCTTAACCATGGAGTATCAGCACATGTTCAAACCGACGCCCAATCCGCCCAAGGCGGACCAAGCCTCCTCGCAAGCCAAATCCAATACTAAGAAACTCGACGAAACCGCCGAGCGCGTCCTGGAGCACTACCTGTCGCCAAAACCGGCAGAACCCAAAGACGTACCCAAACCCGGCCAGATATTCACCGTCGCCAAAGACGTCGACAACGAATGCCTTCTCGCCAACCTCAGCGAAACCCTGGCTTCGGCCGAGGCGATGATTGCCGAGCTGGCGTTTGACCTGAATGGTTCACGACGTCATTCGGCGCTGGGGATTCAGCAGCTGATTGAGCTGAGTTCGATGATGGCGAATCGGGTGTTGGATAACGTCGAACAGCGATAACCGGGAAACACAGCAAACCCGGCCTCCTGCGTCGGGTTTGCCGGCTATTTCCGCTAATGGTGTGGTCGGCTTCCTGATAGCGGGTTGTTCACGAACAGGCGAAAACTCTCAATCGTGTCCATGATTACTGCCTGCGATATTGGAGCTGTCGGGTGGTTGTGTATTCGAAATGTCTGAAAGGTCATTTTGAATCCCTCGGATCATCATCCGTCCAAGAAATAATCCACGATCCCCCTGGTCCCTTCATCAAGGAGTCCCTCCCATGAAAATCGACTTCACCGGCCGTCACGTCCTAGTCACCGGCTCCACCAGCGGTATCGGTTTCGCAACGGCCAAAGGCTTCCTCGAATCCGGTGCCAACGTGGTCATCAACGGTCGCAGCGAGAGCAGCGTCAAGGACGCCTTGCAGCGTCTGGGCGACCTCGCCTCCAGAGCCACGGGTTTCGTCGGCGATCTCAGCAACGAGTCCGGCTGCCAGGCGCTGGTTGCCAAACACCCAAGCTTTGACGTCGTCATCAACAACCTGGGCATTTTCAAGCTGGAAGACTTTTTCGAAACCCCGGATAGCGAATGGCAGCGCTTCTTCGAAACCAACGTGATGTCCGGTGTGCGGGTTTCCAGGGCCTATGCGCAGGGCATGGTCGAGCGCGGCTGGGGGCGGATTGTGTTTGTTTCGTCCGAATCGGGCGTGAATATCCCGGCCGACATGATTCACTACGGCCTCACCAAAACTGCCCAGCTTTCCATCGCTCGCGGTTTGGCCAAGCGTCTTGCAGGCACCGGCGTTACGGTGAACTCGGTGTTGCCCGGGCCGACGCTTTCCGAAGGGGTTGCGCAGATGCTCCAGGCGGATGTCGAGCGCACTGGGGAAAGTCTGGAAAAGGTGGGGGCGGATTTCGTCAAACAGCATCGGAGTACGTCGATCATTCAACGGGCGGCGCGTGTTGAGGAAGTTGCCAACATGATTATTTATGCCAGCTCGGAGCAGGCTTCGGCTACGACGGGTGCGGCGTTGCGTGTTGATGGCGGGGTGGTGGATAGCATTGTTTAGCGGGCTGCAAAAAAACGGGGGCTGCGATCATGTGCAGCTCCGTTCTCAACAAGGCCACCGGGTTCGTCCAGTTGGAACGCATTCACCGGTTTGCGACGGCTGCGCCGCCGAGCGGGAGCAAGCTCCCTCGCCACGGGACCGCGTGCTCCTTGAGCTATGGTGTAGCTGTAGATCAACGCGTCAGCGGTAGCCCACATTTGCCCAGGGCAAATCGAACCCTACTGTTCCACCGCCACCTGATTGCGCCCCAACGCCTTCGCCCGATACAACGCCTTATCCGCGTTGTTCATCAAGCTATGCAAATCCTTATGCCCGGCTTCCGTCGAGGCCACGCCAAGGCTGGCGGTGACACGGTGAACAGGCTCGATCATCAATTCTCCAATCGTCTGCACCAGTTCTTCGGCAATCTCGATGGCAACCTCAATCGAAGTATCCGGTAGCAAAACCGCGAATTCCTCTCCTCCCAGCCGTCCGTGGATATCCGTAGAGCGGAACGACGAACTGATCACCCGTCCCATCTGACGCAGCACCTGATCCCCGACCTGATGCCCATAGGTGTCGTTGATGTGCTTGAAGTGGTCCATGTCCAACATCACCGCGCATAGCCCGAGCCGATTGGCTTCGCATTCGTCGTAGAGCTGTTGGGCGTGTTCGAAGAAGGCGCGGCGGCTTTTCAGGCCGGTGAGTTCGTCGGTCTGGGCGGCGCGGGTTGAGATGCTGTTGGCCTGTTCCATTTCGCGGGTCAGGCGAAAGGCGGTTTCCAGGGCTTGGGACATTTTGTGGGTGGCGCGGGCGGCGAAGGCGGCGAATACGATGATCGAGAGGGCCATGCCGATTTGAAGTGTGGACGGCTGAAACAGCAACCAGGCGGTGCACGGCAACAGGACCAGGCCGATGGAAACCAGCGTCATGTCGCGGTAGGCCGAGTAGCAGGACACGGCGCTGACGCACATGCCGACGGCAAAGAGCATGACCAGGGCCTGGGACAGAAGATCGTCGGCCGGCATGACCATGAACGCCCCGCCGCCCCAGATGCTGGCGGAGAGCACCAGGGTGATCCAGTATTTGCGTTCCCAGCGTTGGGGCGTTCGTTCGCTTTTCGGGCTGCGGAAATAGATCACGAACATTGAGATGCGCAGCAGCGTCGAGGCGGTCAGTATCGCCAGCCAACCAAGGATCAGGCTATGTCCCAGGCGATCCCAACACAGCCAACTGAGCATGATTGCGGCAAGGTAGCTCCCCAACACCGCGGAGACGGATTGGCGGAACAGTTGCTGCAAGCGGTCCGTTCGTACCTGTTCGGCGATGAATGAATCCTGGCCTTTGCAAGATCTTGGGCCATCCATGTGTTCCACCTGATCGTAATGCAGCTAAAGTGGCGATTGTGGCACCCTGCCACTAGCGTAAACAACTGAAATACACCACAACCCCGATTGGACCAAACCCGTGGCGAGGGCGCTTGCTCCCGCTGGGTTGCGAAGCAGCCGTAACTAATCCTACAGACAATCGGCCAAAGAAAAACCCGACGCTTGACGTCGGGTTTTCGGTACGACTCTTCGCTTGTCCGATCGCGACTTCTAAGCGATAGATGTCAGCGGCTCTTGGCCGAATTACTCGACTTGCGACAGCTTGGCGTCGTCGCAACCGGCCGCACGGCACTCGCGCTCGACAGCTTTGAGGATGACGATACGCGCCTCGGTCTTCTCGTTGGCGCAGTCCAGGTAAAGCAGGCCATCGTTGGAACAGGCGTTGTCGCGAATCTTGATCCACTGGATCTGAGCGGCTTTCACCTTTTTCTTTTGTTCCGGGTTCAGCGCACTCATGGTCTTCTTGTATTGATCGTTGATTTCCTGATCCGACTGAACCATTTTCAGCGACGCGCAATAGGTCCTGTCATAGGCGTTTCTAGGGTTATCGCAGCTCATCGCAGATGCTGACGCGGATGCCATTGCCAGCAATGCCCCAACCAACAAAGACTTGATCACTTACTTCTCTCCCTGAATGCCCCCTAGTGATTAGAGGTCGCGGCGGGAATTTATCATGGCGGGTGTAAAACAATGAAGCAGATCCTAGGGTTGGCAGCGTAGACGGCAGGCGAAACGCCATACGCCGAAACGCTGCCAAGGCGGTTCGTATGAAAATTTGAACGCAATGGCTCATGGAAACCCGCTTTGGAGATTTCCAACCCAGGCGCGAGTTGTCCCCCGTCTTAAACGGGCCCACCGTGGCGAGGGTGCTTGCTCACGCTGGGCTGTGCAGCCGCCGCAACCCAGCCCCCTTTCCCACAGACCAACCTCCAATCACAATCCAAAAAGCGCTCCTGTTTAATCCCCCATCACTAACCTTTCCACCAAGCTACCCATCCTTGCGCCTCTGCCTACACCTACGCCGGAATCCGCTGGCTTGTCCGCCCGGTCCAGGTTTTCTATCGTTTACCTGCACTTAATGGTGGCTCGGACGTTGGATCGTTGCCCGCCGCAACCTTCAGGATTAATCAAAAATCATTGGTATATATAAAGAATAGTAAAAAAATCTGTGCAGGCGTGAGTTCGTGATTGGGAAATAATGCATAGTGAAACCAGGGGGTTCAAGGACGGGTGATTTATGCAAATTGAATATGCCATGGTTGCGTTGGGCTTTTTTGCTTTTTGCGGTGGGATGATAGATGCGGCCGTGGGAGGCGGCGGGTTGGTGCAAGTGCCAGCTCTCCTCCAAGCATTGCCCCATTACTCGTTGAGCACTGTTTTTGGAACCAATAAGCTGGCTGTTCTTGCAGGAAATATTTCTTCTATATTCAGTTACCTCAAGAAAATAAAAATCGTTTGGAGGCTCATGCTTCCAACGATGGCTTCAGCCTTTGTATTCTCCTTTCTGGGCGCACTTTCCGTTTCGCTCGTGCCAAAAGCGATTATGGAATATGTTGTCTTTTTCATATTGGTAGCGATGGCTATCTATACATTTGCAAAAAAAGATTTAGGGCGTGTTCACTCAAACGTTCAGTGTGGAACCAGAGAAGTCTTATTAGGGATTTTTTTTGGTGGGTTGGTAGGGTTTTACGATGGGGTTTTTGGTCCTGGCAGTGGTAGCCTTCTGTTATTTATTTTTGTCAAATATTTTGGCTACGATTTCCTCAATGCGTCGGCTTCAGCAAAACTGATCAACTTGGGAACGTTTAGCGCGGCGCTATTGTTTTTTATACCTTCAGGACATGTGCTGTGGCTCATCGGTGGATGGGTTGCGGTGTGTAATATGGCGGGGGCTTTAACGGGGACTTTTTTGGCCTTACGGTATGGGAGTGGATTAATTCGTATATTGTTTCTTTTTTTACTGGTGTTTCTTATCGGCCGGATGGGGCTATCCATATTGCTATGACTGAGTTCCGAGAAATGGCATCAACATTCCAAAAAAAATGGGGCTGCATTCCCCCGCAGCCCCGTTTTTTTTACTACCCGATCAAATCAGAACGCCGGCAAAACCGCGCCTTTGTACTTCTCCAGAATAAACGCCTTCACTTCCGGGCTATGCAGCGCCGCCTCCAGCTTCTTCATCGCTTCACTGTCCTTATCATCCTCACGCGCCACCAGGATGTTCACGTAAGGCGAGTCGCTGCCTTCGATCACCAGCGCATCCTTGGACGGATCGAGTTTGGCTTCCAGCGCATAGTTGGTGTTGATCAGCGCCAAGTCAACCTGGGTCAGCACCCGCGGGATGGTCGCGGCTTCCAGTTCGCGGAATTTCAGGTCCTTGGGATTCTCGATGATGTCTTTGGTGGTCGAGAGGATGTTGGTCGGATCCTTCAGCGTGATCACCTTGGCTTTTGCCAGCAGCAGAAGCGCACGGCCACCGTTGGTGGCGTCGTTAGGGATCACCACATTGGCGCCGCCCGGCAGTTCTTCCAGTTTCTTGTACTTGCTGGAGTACGCGCCCAGAGGTTCCAGGTGCACGCCGGTCACGCCCACCAAGTGTGTGCCCTTGGCCTTGTTGAATTCATCCAGGTACGGCTTGTGCTGGAAGAAGTTGGCGTCCAGGCGTTTTTCGGCAACTTGTACGTTCGGCTGGATGTAGTCGGTGAAGACCTTGACCTTGAGGTCCACGCCTTCCTTGGCCAACGCCGGTTTGACGAATTCGAGGATTTCCGCGTGGGGCACCGGCGTGGCCGCGACGGTCAGGGTGTCGGCGTGGGCGGAAAACGCTGCGACGGCAGCGAAGGCAACCAGTAATTTCTTCATTCAGCTAACTCCTTTGGGCGCCCGCTTGCGGCGCCTGCCAGCGAATGGCTGGCTCATGGTTTATGGGCGCGAGGCCTTATTTTCTTGAAAAATGCACAACCAGTTTGTCGCCCACGGTTTGCAGGACCTGGACCAGCAACAGCAGCAACACCACCGTGACTACCATCACGTCGGTCTGGAAACGCTGGTAACCGAAACGGATCGCCAGGTCGCCCAAGCCACCGGCGCCGACCACGCCGGCCATGGCCGTGTAGGACACCAGCGTAATGGCTGTCACCGTAATCGCGGCGAAGATGCCCGGGCGGGCCTCCGGCAGCAGGGCGTTGACGATGATCTGCCGGGTCGTTGCGCCCATGGCCTGGGTTGCTTCGATGATGCCGCGATCGACTTCGCGCAGGGCGGTTTCCACCAGGCGGGCGAAGAACGGTGTCGCACCGACCACCAGCGGCGGAATCGCCCCGGCTACGCCCAGCGAGGTACCGGTGATCAATACCGTGAACGGGATCATCACGATCAACAGGATGATGAACGGCAGCGAACGCAGGATGTTGACGATCAGCGACAGCAGCGCATAAACGCCCCGGGCTTCGAGCAACTGACGCGGGCTGCACAGGAACAGCAGCACCCCCAGCGGCAGGCCGAGCAGTACGGTAAACAGCAGCGAACCGAACAGCATGAGGAAGGTGTCGCCGGTGGCCAGCCAGATTTCCAGCCAGTCGATATTTGCAAAAAATTCCATCAGCGCAGCACCTCCATGTGGACATCGGCTGCGGTGAAGCGGGCAAACGCCGCGTCCATGTCACCGCCGGTGATGGCGAGGGTCAGTTGCCCGTAGGGGGTGTCTTTGATGCGGTCGATGCGGCCGGCCAGGATGCTGTAGTCCACCCCGGTTTCCCGAGCGACGGTTCCGAGCAGCGGCGCGTAGGTCGCGTTGCCCTGGAATGTCAGACGCACGATGCGCCCCGGTACGTGGGCAAAGTCGTCGCGCTGTTCGCTTTCGTCGATCTGCTCGTCTTCCTGGACGAAACGCTTGGTGGTCGGGTGCTTGGGGTGCAGGAACACCTGGGCCACCGGGCCTTGCTCGACGATCACACCGGCGTCCATCACACCGACTTCATCGCAGACCCGACGGATCACGTCCATTTCATGAGTGATCAGCACGATGGTCAGCTTCAGCTCGCGGTTGATCTGCGCCAGCAGTTGCAGCACTGACGCAGTGGTCTGCGGGTCGAGGGCGCTGGTGGCCTCGTCGCACAGCAAAATCTTGGGCTTGGTCGCCAAGGCGCGTGCAATGCCGACGCGCTGTTTCTGGCCGCCGGACAATTGCGCCGGGTATTTCCTGGCATGGTCGGACAAACCCACGCGAGCCAGCAGCTCGGCAACGCGCTGGTCGATTTCATGGCGTGACAACTCGCCGGCCAGGGTCAGCGGCAGCGCCACGTTGTCGGCAACGGTCTTGGAGGCCAGCAGGTTGAAGTGCTGGAAAATCATCCCGACCTGCTGACGGAAACGCCGTAAGCCGTTGGCGTCCAGGGCAGTGATCTCCTCGCCGTCGACGATGATCTTGCCGCCGCTGGACTCTTCCAGGCGATTGATAAGACGCAGCAGGGTACTTTTTCCCGCACCGGAATGGCCGATCAGACCAAAGACCTGGCCATTCTCAATCCTCAGATTGGTCGGATGCAGGGCGGGGATATCCTTACCGGCAACCCGGTAGGTTTTATGGACGTTTTGAAACTCGATCACGTAGCGAACCTTGTGAGGCGCGTTGGAAAAGGGTCAGCGGTTAGCCGGGCGCGCATTTTAGCCTGTCCGTATAGAGGTACTTAGCATTTATTTGCGATTGGGCCAGTGATTTGGCAATAAGACGATCAAAGGACACAAAAAAGGAACGCAGCGCAACGGTGTCGGTCACTCATTAAACCACTCAAGAATCCTGGCCCTGGCAGGGATGCAAAAGAGGAGTTACGCCTGATGAGTACCCAAAAGCCCACCGGCACCGAGAGCCAACTGGCCGGAACCGACACCCTGGATCGCGGCAACACCAATGCCAAGCTCGAGAGCCTGGAACAGTTCCGCTCCGACGCCACCGAGCAGGCGTTGCGCACCAACCAGGGCGTGAAAATCTCGGACAACCAGAACACCCTACGCGCCGGGGCTCGCGGGCCGTCGCTGCTGGAAGACTTCATCATGCGTGAGAAAATCACGCACTTTGACCATGAGCGCATCCCGGAGCGCATCGTTCACGCCCGCGGCACCGGCGCCCATGGTTACTTCCAGAGCTATGAAGCGCATTCGGCGTTGACCAAGGCCGGATTCCTACAGGATCCGGCGAAAAAAACGCCAGTATTCGTGCGCTTTTCCACGGTGCAAGGTCCACGGGGTTCCGGTGACACCGTGCGTGACGTACGTGGCTTCGCCGTGAAGTTCTTCACCGACGAAGGCAACTTCGACCTGGTAGGTAACAACATGCCGGTGTTCTTCATCCAGGACGCGGTGAAGTTTCCCGACTTTGTCCATGCGGTAAAACCCGAACCGCACAACGAGATTCCTACTGGCGGCTCGGCCCATGACACGTTCTGGGATTTCGTTTCGCTGGTGCCGGAATCGGCGCACATGGTGATCTGGGCGATGTCCGACCGGGCCATTCCGAAGAGCCTGCGCAGCATGCAGGGTTTCGGCGTGCACACCTTCCGCATGATCAATGCCGAAGGTCGCAGCAGCTTCGTCAAATTCCACTGGCGGCCCAAGGTCGGGACCTGTTCACTGGTGTGGGACGAAGCCCAGAAACTGGCGGGTAAAGATACCGACTTTCACCGTCGCGATCTCTGGGAGGCGATCGAGATGGGGGACTACCCGGAATGGGAACTGGGCGTACAGATCGTCGCCGAGGAAGACGAGCATAAGTTCGACTTCGACCTGCTCGACCCGACCAAGCTGATCCCGGAAGAACTCGTGCCCATAACGCCATTGGGCAAGATGGTGCTGAACCGCAACCCGGACAACTTCTTTGCCGAGGTTGAGCAGGTCGCGTTCTGCCCAGGGCATATCGTGCCGGGTATCGACTTCACCAACGACCCGTTGTTGCAAGGCCGGCTGTTTTCCTACACGGATACGCAGATCAGCCGACTCGGCGGGCCGAATTTTCATGAGCTGCCGATCAACCGGGCGATCACCCCGGTACACAACGGCCAGCGCGACGGCATGCACCGCAGCACCATCGACAAGGGGCGCACCTCCTACGAGCCGAACTCCATCGACGGTGGCTGGCCGAAGGAAACCCCGGCAGGTCCCGCGGATGGCGGTTTCGAGAGCTATCCGGAGCGGATCGATGCCTACAAGATCCGCCAGCGCAGCGACTCGTTCGGCGATCATTTCTCCCAGGCGCGGTTGTTCTATAAGAGCATGAGCCCGCACGAGCAGGAGCATATCATCGCCGCCTACAGCTTCGAGCTGGGCAAGGTGGAGCGCGAGTTCATCCGGGCGCGGCAGGTCAATGAGATCCTTGCCAACATTGATCTGGAGCTGGCGGCACGGGTTGCGAAGAACCTGGGGTTACCGGCGCCGACTGCTTGCACAGTCGATGTGCCGACGCCTTCGCTGGAGAAATCGCCGGCATTGAGCCAGGCGAACCTGTTATCGGGTGACATCAAGACGCGCAAAGTCGCGGTGCTGGTCGCGAACGGGGTGGATGGGGCAATTATCGATGCGCTCAAACAGGCCCTGAAGGCCGAGGGTGCTCACGCCAAAGTGCTCGGGCCGTCTTCCGCGCCGGTGACCACGGCCGATGGGCTGCCTCTGGCGGTGGATGCATCCATGGAAGGCATGCCGTCGATTGCTTTCGACGCGGTATTCGTACCGGGCGGCGCAGAGTCGATCAAGGCCCTGAGCCGGGACGGCGTGGCGTTGCATTACGTGCTGGAAGCCTACAAGCATCTGAAGGCCATCGGGCTTCATGGTGAGGCTCGGCAGTTGCTGGTGGAGTTGAAGCTGGAGGTGGATGCAGGCTTGATAGAGGATGCAGAGGCGAGCGGTTTTTCGCGGTTTTTTGCGGCGATTGCACAGCATCGAGTTTGGGCACGGGAGCCCAAGGCCAAGGCGGTTCCGGCTTGATGAGTGGCGGCTGGTAGGACGCCATCGCGAGCGGGCTCGCTCCCACAGTGGATTTGGTGTGAATACAGATTTGGTATCCGCCAAAGAACCCTGTGGGAGCGGGTTTACCCGCGAAGGCGGCGGTACGTTCAACATCTGCCTGGCTGACCCACCGCCATCGCGAGCAGGTTCGCTCTCAAAGTGGATTTGGTGTGAATACAAATTTTGTATCCACCACACCCTACTGTGGGAGCGAGCCTGCTCGCGATGCTTTTAATGCTTGCGCGGTGTGAGGACCATCTGCGCCGGTACGCTACGCAAAATCTGTTTGCGCAGTTTCAGTTCAAACCCGGGGTCGAGCTTTTTGACCCGTTTGGTCAGCAGGTTCGCTAACCACGGGTAATCATCGGTACGCGGCACCTGGAGGCTGACGTCACACTGATAAGCCACCACATCAGCGGCGATAGCATCCAGTTGCCGACGCATTTGCTGAATATCGCCAATATTCAACGCAACCGTGGTGCTCTCCGCGCTCGGGTCGATGAGCTTGGCGACGGGTTTGGTCTCGGCGGCCTTGAGGTCGGCTTCGGCCTTATCCAGCTCGGCTTTCCGGGCTTCGGCAATGGCGTTGTTGACTTCACCGGTCAGCGCCGGGGCCTTGGGCATTAACGCGCGGGCGCGGCTCAGGGCCGTCGCGGCGGCGTTCACATCGCCTTTTTGCAGGTCGATCTGGCTGCGACGCAGATAGGCCTCGGCCAGTTGCCGTTGATACGGCTCCAGCGACGGGTCTGCGGACGACTGTGCCTGCAACGCGGCAAGCTGGTCTTCAGCGGTGGCCAGCTCATTGGTGGCCAGGCTTTGTTCCAACTGTGCGATGGCCGGGCCCCGGGTATCGGGAGCCTCGGTGACCGGCGGGGTGCTCTGGCAAGCACCCAGCAGCAGGGAAAACGCGACAAGGAGCAGATAACGGGAGGCGAACGGCTTCATTCCTGCGACTCTCTATTTGCGCAAAAAGCGAGCAAGTCTACACCCCTCGACGGGGCAGGACAAAACTCAGCAGAAACAGCGCAGCGGCACTGACCACGATTGACGGGCCGGCCGGGGTGTCCTTGAACCAGGAAAGCGCCAGCCCGCCACACACCGCAAGCATGCCCAGCAGGCTCGCGCCCAGGGCCATCTGTTCCGGCGAGCGGGCGTGACGCTGTGCCGCAGCCGCCGGAATGATCAGCAACGAAGTGATCAGCAACACACCGACGATTTTCATCGCCACCGCGATGACCACTGCGATCAGCAGCATCAACGCCATGCGCAGGCCTGTCACGGGCAGGCCTTCGACCCGCGCCAGTTCCTCATGCACGGTAATCGCCAGTAACGGACGCCACAACGCCACCAGCAACAGCAACACCCCCGCGCTGCCACCGAGGATCCATGACAAGTCCACCGGGCTGATCGCCAACAGGTCGCCAAACAGGTAGGCCATCAGGTCGATGCGCACCTCGTGCATGAAACTGAGCACCACCAACCCGAGGGAAAGCGTGCTCGGCGCCAGGATGCCCAGCAACGTGTCGGACGCCAGCGGTTGGCGTTGCTGCAGGGTTACCAACACCACCGCCAGCAACAGGCAACCGACTGTCACCGCCACCGTCGGGCTGACGTCCAGCAGGAACCCCAGGGCCACGCCGAGCAAGGCGGCGTGGGACAAGGTGTCGCCGAAATAGGCCATGCGTCGCCAGACCACGAACGAGCCCAGGGGACCGGCCACCAACGCCAAGGCCAGGCCTGCAAGCAGGGCGTACAACAAAAAATCAGCCATGCTTGCAGCCATCTCCATGAACGTGGGGGGTAACCGGTGCACCGATGACCACTGAACCGTGCAGGTCGTGGGCATGGTCATGGTGGTGGTGATAGATCGCCAGACTGGGGGCATTCTTGCCGAACAGCTCGACGAACGCCGGGTCGCCGCTGACCTGCTCCGGGTGTCCGGAACAGCAGACATGGCGATTGAGGCAGACGACCTGATCGGTCGTGCTCATCACCAGGTGCAGATCGTGGGACACCATCAGCACGCCGCAGCCGTGACGGTCGCGCAGGCGAGTGATCAGGCTGTACAGCTCGGCCTGACCGGCCACATCGACGCCTTGCACCGGCTCGTCGAGCACCAGCAGCTCAGGCTCGCGCAGCAAGGCACGGGCCAGCAGCACGCGTTGCATTTCGCCGCCGGAAATACCTTGCACCGGGCTGTCGATCACCTGTTCGGCGCCTACCTCATTGAGCGCCGCCAGGGCGCGTGCGCGGTCCACGCCGGGCACCAGGCGCAGGAAGCGCAGGACCGACAGCGGCAGCGTCGGGTCCACGTGGAGTTTTTGCGGCATGTAGCCGATCCGCAGCTTCGGCTTGCGCCAGACGCTGCCGCTGTCCGGCTTGAGCAAACCGAGCACGGCGCGCACCAGCGTCGTCTTGCCGGCGCCGTTGGGGCCGATCAGCGTGACGATCTGCCGTGGCTCGACGCTCAGGTGGATGTTATCCAGCACGTTCTGCCCGGCGAAAGTCACGGCCACCTGTTCGAGGCGGATCAAGGCATTGCTCATCAGGCCCCCTGGCAACCGGAGCAGAGGCCGACCACTTCGACGGTCTGGGTGTCGACCACGAAGCCGACCTCCTCGGCGCTGGCGACGATGGCATCGCTGATGGACTTCTGTTCCAGCTCGATGGCGGCGTGGCATTCGCGGCAGATCAGGAACTGGCCCTGGTGGGCGTGCTCCGGATGGTTGCAGCCGACGAAAGCGTTCAGTGAGGAAATGCGATGCACCAGGCCGTTTTCCAACAGGAAATCCAGCGCACGGTAAACCGTTGGCGGTGCGGCACGACGGCCGTCCTGCTCGCTGAGCACGGCCAGGATGTCGTAGGCGCCCAACGGCTTGTGGCTTTGCCAGACCAGTTCCAGCACCCGCCGACGCAGGGCGGTCAGGCGCAGCCCCTGGCGCGCGCAGATGGCGTCGGCCTCGGACAGCGCGCTGTGCACGCAGTGGGAGTGATCGTGGGGGCGACTGGCAAGGGGTGTAATAGGCATGGGCAGCGACGAGTTCAGTGAGAGACGTTATTATGTTACCGGTTCTCGCCTCGTTGAGTGGTCATCGTGTCCCGATTTTTTTCGCTGTTTGTCGCTTTTGTCGCAAGTTTTCTGTTGATCGGCCCGGCCCAGGCCGACGTCAAGGTCCTTACCAGCATCAAGCCCTTACAGTTGATCGCCGCGGCGGTGCAGGACGGCGTGGGTACTCCCGAGGTGCTGTTGCCACCCGGTGCGTCGCCCCATCACTACGCGCTGCGCCCCTCCGATGTACGCAAGGTGCAGTCGGTGGACCTGCTGTACTGGATCGGCCCGGACATGGAAGGCTTCCTGCCGCGAGTGCTGAATGGGCGTACGCTGCCCTCCGTTGCTGTGCAGGAACTGCCGGGGCTCAAGCTGCGGCACTTTGCCGAGGACAGCCATTCCCATACCGACGATGACGGCGATGAGCACGATCATGACCACCGCCCCGGCACCATCGACGCCCACCTGTGGCTGTCTCCCATCAATGCCCGGGTGATCGCGGCGAAAATGGCCGCCGACCTGAGTGCGGCCGATCCCGCCAATGCCGCTCGCTATCAAAGTAACCTGAAGGGCTTCAGCCAGCGTCTCGATGCCTTGGACGCGCGCCTGAAGTCGCGTTTGGCCGGGATCGCGGGCAAACCCTATTTCGTGTTCCACGAAGCGTTCGACTATTTCGAAGACACCTACGGGCTCAAGCACGCCGGGGTCTTCGCCGTGGCCGCCGAGGTCCAGCCCGGCGCTCAGCACGTGGCGGCGATGCGCACGCGCTTGCAGGCGGTAGGCAAGACCTGCGTTTTCAGCGAACCGCCCCTGCGCCCGCGTCTGGCCGAAACCCTGGTGGCCGGGTTGCCGGTGAAACTGGCGGAACTGGATGCGCTGGGCGGCTACACCCCGGCGACGGCGCAGGGGTATGAGCAGCTATTGGAGAAGTTGGGGAATGATTTGGCGGGGTGTCTGGAGTCACTTTAACCCCCTGCTTTGCAGAACCTCGTGGCGAGGGAGCTTGCTCCCGCTCGGTTGCGCAGCGACCGCAAGATCTTGGGGCTGCTGCGCACCCCAGCGGGAGCAAGCTCCCTCGCCACAAGAGCGCTCGGCTTTGCTGTTACAGGGCGAACGGCAACAGTGTGTGAACATCCTGCCGCTGCCCCAACCGCTGCTGGAACTCCATCGGGTCATGAATCAGTACATCCTGCCCGGCAAACGACTCAGCGGCGATCAACCGCGACAACCAGAACCGCACGCAGGCCACGCGCAGCATGGTCGGCCATAGCTCGGCCTCGGCGGCGGTGAATGGTCGCAGCGCCGCGTAGGCCCCCAGCAGCGCCCGCGTCCGGGCGCCATCGAGCACGCCGTCGTCATCCGAGCACCAGTCGTTCAAGGCGATGGCGACGTCATACAGCATTGGCCCGGAGCAGGCGTTGTAGAAGTCGATCAGCCCGGTGAGGTGCGTGCCTTCGAACATCGCGTTGTCGCGAAACAGGTCCGCGTGGATGTTGGCCCGAGGCAGCGCCAGGATCGCGGTCTTTTGCACAGCGATTTCATCCAGCGCTGCTTCAAGCAGCCCACGGGCCTCGGTGTCCAGGTGTGACAAGAGCTTGGCGCCCTCCTCCTGCATCCAGTCCAGCCCGCGGTCGGTCTTGCGCTTGATCATGTTGTCGCGGGTTGCCAGGTGCAGATGCGCCAGCAATTCGCCCACCTGAGCGCAGTGCTGCGCGTTGGCCTGCTTGATGTGCTTGCCCGCCAGGCGCGGTTGCAGCAGCGCTGGCTTGCCCGCTAGCTCGCGCAGCGCCACGCCGTCGGTGGTGCGCAAGGCGTAAGGCACCGGCAGGTCGGCCTCGTGCAGCACATCCAGCAGCTCGATGAAGAACGGCATTTCCTGGACCGGGCCGCGCTCGACCAGGGTCAGGACGAATTCGCCCTGCTCCAGGCTGATGAAGAAATTGGTGTTTTCGCTGCCGGCGGCGATCCCCTGGAAATCAAGCAGGCGGCCAAGCCCGTAAGGGGCGAGAAAGGTTTCCAGCTCGGGCCGAGCCAGGGGGGTGAACACAGACATGGTTAGAACTGCCAGTACGGGCGCCCTTCAGCGGGCGCCGGTTGAAGTCGAGAGCGGCATTACCACTCAAAGATTTTCCACGAGGGGATCAGCATATCCGGCTGGTCCGAACGAATGAAGTTTGCATCGCTACCGTCGGCACGCACCAGGAAATAAGGCTTGCCGTTCTTGGGCGTGACCTTGATCGCGTACAGGAAACCGTTTTGCCGATACTCCTGGATAGTCTTATCGCCGTCCGTGCGAATGGTGACGTCCGGGTCGGCCGAAGGTGCATCGTCCGCCGCCATGACGGCCAACGGGGTGATTGCAAACAAGCCAGCCAGTAACAGGCGATTTAATGTACGCATGATAACCTTGTCCCTTTGTCGTCAACGGTCCCGCTATTCTAGCCCCGGACCCGCCGAAAAGGTTGATCGTGCTCATGAGCCAAGCTCCCCTCGTCCTGGTGGACGGTTCTTCTTATCTGTACCGCGCCTTTCACGCGCTGCCACCTTTGACTACCTCCAAAGGCCTGCCGACCGGCGCGGTCAAGGGCGTGCTCAACATGCTCAAGAGCCTGCGCAAGCAGTATCCGGACAGCCCCTTCGCTGTGGTCTTCGACGCCAAGGGTGGGACGTTTCGCGATGCGCTGTACGCCGAATACAAGGCCAACCGCCCGAGCATGCCCGACGACATGCGCGTGCAGATCGAACCGCTGCATGCCAGCGTCAAGGCCCTGGGCTTCCCGCTGCTATGCGTGGATAACGTCGAGGCCGATGACGTGATCGGCACTCTGGCTCGCAGCAGCGCGGCGGCCGACCGTCCGGTGGTGATCTCCACCGGCGACAAGGACATGGCGCAGTTGGTCGACGGGCACATTACCCTGGTCAATACCATGACCGGTAGTTCGCTGGACGTGGCTGGCGTGAAGGAGAAGTTTGGCGTCGCTCCGGAGCAGATCATCGATTACTTGGCGCTGATGGGCGATTCGTCCGACAACATCCCGGGCGTTCCGGGTATCGGACCGAAGACCGCGTCTGGATTGCTGGTGGGCGTCAACGGCGGCCTGACCGAGCTGTACGCGCAACTGGACATCGTGCCGACGCTGCCGATCCGTGGCGCCAAGACCCTGCCCGCCAAGCTTGAAGAGCACAAGGAAATGGCTTTCCTGTCCTACGAGCTGGCCACGATCAAGACCGACGTGCCGCTGGATATCGGCCTCGACGACTTGAAGATGGGCGAGCCGGATCACGAGAAGCTCGCCGAGCTCTACACCCTGCTGGAATTCAAGAGCTGGTTCGAAGAAAACCAGCGTGACGCCAAGCGTTCCGGCCAGGAAATCGCCGAAGTGGCCGACGAGCAGCCGAGCGCCGAAGCCAAATACGAGGTCATCCTCGATCAGGCGCGCTTTGAGGCTTGGCTGAGCAAGCTGGAAAAAGCCCCGCTGTTTGCCTTCGTCACCGAAACCAACGGCACCGATGCCCAGCACTCGCAGCTCGTGGGCTTGTCGTTCGCCGTGGCGTCGTTCGAAGCTGCCTACATCCCGCTGACCCATTCCTACATGGGCGTGCCGGAGCAGTTGGACCGCGACACCGTGCTCAAGGCCCTCAAGCCGCTGCTGGAAAACCCCGACAAGCCCAAGGTCGGCCAGCATGCCAAATTCGAGACCAATATCCTCGCCAACTGCGCCATCGGTGGTGATCAGGACAACGGTATTTACGTTCAGGGCATCGCCTTCGACACCATGCTGGAATCCTACGTCCTGGACTCCACCGCGACCCGCCACGACATGGACAGCCTGGCGCTCAAGTACCTGGGCCAGAGCAAGACGGATTTCCAGGACATCGCCGGCAAAGGCGTCAAGCAGCTGACCTTCGACCAGATCGCCCTGGAACTGGCCGGCCCTTACGCCGCCGAAGACGCGGACGTGACCTTCCGTCTGCACCAGGCGTTGCAGGAAAAGCTCGCTGCCACGCCAAGCCTGGGCAACGTGCTCAATGAAATCGAAATGCCGCTGATGCCGGTCCTGGCGCGCATCGAGCGCCAGGGCGCGTTGGTGGATGCCAATCTGCTGGGCGTGCAAAGCGTCGAGCTGGGCGAGAAACTGGTGGCGCTGGAGCGTGAGGCGTTTGCCATCGCCGGCGAGGAATTCAATCTCGGTTCGCCGAAGCAATTGGGCGTGATCCTCTACGAAAAACTCGGCTTGCCGGTGCTCAGCAAGACCGCCAAGGGCCAGGCGTCCACCGCCGAAGCAGTGCTGGCCGAACTGGCCGAGCAGGATTACCCGCTGCCCAAGGTCCTGATGCAGTATCGCTCGCTGAGCAAACTCAAGAGCACCTACACCGACCGTCTGCCGGAACAGATCAACAGCCGCACCGGGCGCGTGCACACCAATTATCAACAGGCCGTCGCCGCCACCGGGCGCCTGTCGTCCATCGACCCGAACCTGCAGAACATTCCGATCCGCACCGCCGAAGGCCGGCGGATCCGCCAGGCGTTCGTCGCGCCGAAGGGCTACAAGCTGCTGGCGGCGGACTATTCGCAGATCGAGCTGCGGATCATGGCGCACCTGGCGAAAGATGAAGGCTTACTGCATGCATTCCGCAATGACCTGGACGTGCACCGGGCAACGGCGGCCGAGGTTTTCGGCGTCGAGTTGGAAGCTGTCACCCACGACCAGCGGCGCAGCGCGAAGGCGATCAACTTCGGCCTGATCTACGGCATGAGCGCGTTTGGCCTGGCCAAGCAGATCGGCGTCGACCGCAAGCAGTCCCAGGCCTACATCGACCGCTACTTCGCCCGTTACCCGGGCGTGCTGGCGTACATGGAGCGCACCCGGACTCAGGCCGCAGAGCAGGGGTTCGTCGAAACCATCTTCGGTCGCCGCCTGTACCTGCCGGACATCAACGCAAAAAATCCGGCCCTGCGCAAAGGCGCCGAACGCACGGCGATCAACGCACCGATGCAAGGCACGGCAGCGGACATCATCAAGAAGGCCATGGTCGCGGTTGATCGTTGGCTGACCAGCTCCGGACTGGACGCGAAAGTCATCCTGCAGGTCCACGACGAACTGGTGCTGGAAGTGCGCGAAGACCTGGTCGAACAGGTCAGTACTGAAATCCGCCAGCACATGAGCGCGGCCGCCACCCTGGACGTGCCGCTGCTGGTGGAAGTGGGCGTAGGCAACAACTGGGATGAGGCACACTGAGCCCAGCAATGAACCCCGTGGCGAGGGAGCTTGCTCCCGCTTGAGTGCGAAGCGCTCACAAGTTTTTGGGGCGGCTACGCCACCCAGCGAGAGCAAGCTCCCTCGCCACAGCGAGCACTGCGCGACCGGCAAAAACGTTTCAGTTCGGAAAAGTCCTACGGTTATTTCCAAAAATAATCTGAACTAAACCCGTGAATTGCCACTCAGAGATTCTGAATGGCTGGTGAAGCCCTTCAATGCTCCTATGTTGTGTTAAGTGTTGGCAGATATCTGGACCCCGCCCTAGCGGTCCGGAACTTGGACCCCGAACTTCCCCCTCCCCATACGAAGTCCGGGGTTTTTTTTGCCTGCGATTTGGCTTATTCAGCCGCGTCGCTGCCCTTGTCCGCCAATTCCATCCAGTCGGCCAAGACCGTGTAGGCCTCTTCCAGGCCCATGCGCTTGGGCGCCGAGAACAGCTGGATGGTGATCGCGTCGCCCCAGCCCTTACGAATCTGCGACTGCACCTTGAGTAATGTGTTCTTTGCCGCGCCGTAGGTCAGCTTGTCGGCCTTGGTCAGCAGGATGTGCATGGGCATGCCACTGGCAACGGCCCAGTCGAGCATCAGCGTGTCGAAGTCGGTCATCGGATGGCGGATGTCCATCATCAGAATCAACCCCTTCAAACTTTCGCGGCTGCCCAGGTAGGCTTCCAGGTGACGCTGCCAGTGTTGCTTGAGCGGGATCGGCACCTTGGCGTAGCCGTAGCCGGGCAGGTCGACCAAACGGCGTTCGTCGTCTAGCTTGAAGAAATTCAACAGTTGCGTGCGGCCTGGGGTTTTCGAAGTGCGGGCCAGGCTGGCGTGGGTCAGGGTGTTCAGCGCACTGGATTTACCGGCGTTGGAACGACCGGCAAATGCCACTTCGAAGCCTTCGTCGTCAGGACATTGATCGACTTTGGCGGCGCTGAGCATGAAGGTGGACTGTTGGCACAGACCAAGGATGGGGTTTTTCAGTTGCATGGGATTTCCGATGTGGGCGGCGTCGGGAAAGGACGCGGCAAGCGGTGTCGTTTCCGTTTCAGTGACGCCAGTATATAATGCCGCAGATTTTGTGTGCGCTTTGTCCCAGCGTAGGATGAGGCTCACGGGAGCGATTGACCGAAATTGCGCACTAGAACGCAGCTCGCTCTCAACCCTGAAAAGGTCGTTTTATGACGAAATGGCTGCTAGCTGCCGGTGTCTTGATGCCGCTTTACAGCGCTCAGGCTACACAGGATCCGGAAGCTGTGTACGACCGTGTTTGTGGTGCCTGTCATTCTGGCCAACTCCCCATGGCGCCCCGCAAGGGCGATCGGGAAGCTTGGACGCCGAGGTTGGCGAAAGGTATGGAGACGCTGGTGCAACACGTGACCCAGGGTTTCAAGGCGATGCCGCCGCGTGGTTTGTGCATGGACTGCAGTGCCGAGGATTACCGAGCCATCATCCAGTGGATGAGCGAGTAATCCCGGTCCATAACTCTTTAACCCTTAGCCGTAGTTGGATTAGCTGATGAACAAACTGATCGTGAGTCTGCTGTTGACCTTGGGGATGACCGGCGTAGCCCACGCCGCTGGCGATGCCGCTGCCGGTCAGGCGAAAGCGGCGGTATGCGGGGCCTGCCATGGTCCGGACGGCAATAGCATGGCGCCCAACTTCCCGAAACTGGCGGGCCAGGGCGAGCGCTACCTGAACAAGCAGTTGCACGACATCAAGTCCGGTAAGCGCACGGTGCTGGAGATGACCGGCCTGTTGAACAACCTGAGCGACCAGGACCTGGCGGATATCTCGGCCTATTTCGCCAGCCAGAAGGGCAGCGTCGGCGCTGCCGATCCAAAACTCGTGGCACGCGGCGAAGCCCTGTTTCGCGGCGGCAACCTGGATAAAGGCCTGCCATCCTGCACCGGTTGCCATTCGCCGAACGGCGCCGGCAACGCACCGGCCGGTTTCCCGCACCTGGGTGGCCAGCATGCCCAGTACGTGGCCAAGCAGTTGACCGATTTCCGCAAGGAAGAAGGCGGTCGTGCCAACGACGGCGACGCGATGACCATGCGCACCATCGCCAAGAAGCTGAGCGACGAAGACATTGCCGCCTTGTCCAGCTACATCCAGGGTCTGCACTGAGTTGAAACTGCATCAGGGCTCTGCGTCGGGCGTTGCGAGGGGGCTACACCTCTTGCAACGTTAACGCTCGATTAATCTGTCGATGCAAGCATCAAAAGGGTGGCTTTGGCCGCCCTTTTTTGTGGCCGCTGCCGTTACACTAGCGAACCTGAACCCGCCACGGCCTGTCTGAACAACACGCCCCGCGAGGCCATTTTATTGTCCAGGAGTAAAGCATGCGTAATCTGATCATCAGCGCCGCGCTCGTCGTCGCCAGTCTGTTCGGCATCGGCGTCCAAGCCAATGCCGACGAAACGAAGGCCCCCTACGTCCAACTGAACAATCCTGTTCCGGTGGCGGTGCCTGGCAAGATCGAAGTGGTGGAGCTGTTCTGGTACGGCTGCCCGCATTGCTACGCGTTTGAGCCGGTCATCAACCCATGGGTCGACAAACTGCCTTCTGACGTCAATTTCGTACGCATCCCTGCCATGTTCGGCGGCCCGTGGGACGCCCACGGCCAGATGTTCCTGACCCTTGAGAGCATGGGTGTGGAGCACAAGGTTCACGCCGCTGTGTTCAATGCCATCCAGAAGGAAGGCAAGAAGCTGGTCAAGAAAGAAGACATGGCCGATTTCCTCGCGACCCAAGGCGTGGACAAGGACAAGTTCCTGGCCACTTTTGACTCCTTTGCCATCAAAGGCCAGATTGCCAAGGCCAAGGACCTGGCGAAAAAATACGAAATCACTGGCGTACCGACCATGATCGTCAACGGCAAATACCGCTTTGACATCGGTTCTGCCGGCAGCGCGGAAAATGCGCTGGCGCTGGCTGACAAGCTGATCGCCAAGGAGCGGGCTTCCGGTAAGGCTGTCGCCAACTAAGCGCGGCTACGCCCATGGCCCGCTGGAGCAGCGAACGCATCGTTGGCCTGCATGAACCGCAGGTCAACGAGCATCACCTCACGTCCACGGGCCTGCCCGCCGACAGCCGTTTACGGCTGCTCAGCTTCAATATCCAGGTGGGCATCAGCACCGAGCGCTACCGACATTACCTGACGCGGGGCTGGCAACATCTGCTACCGCACACCGGGCGCGCCGACAACTTGCAGAAAATCGGCGATCTGCTGAAGGATTTCGACCTGGTGGCGCTGCAAGAGGCCGATGGCGGGAGCCTGCGGTCCGGCTACGTCAATCAGGTCGAGCATCTGGCTCAATTGGGCGCATTTCCCTACTGGTACCAACAACTCAATCGCAATCTGGGACGTCTCGGCCAGCACAGCAATGGTGTGTTGAGCCGCCTGCGACCCTGGGCGATCGAGGATCATCCGCTGCCCGGGCCCAAGGGGCGCGGGGCGATCCTGGCGCGTTTCGGCGAAGGGCCGGAGGCGCTGGTGGTGGTCATGATGCACCTGGCGCTGGGCGCCAGGACCCGTACGATGCAGTTGGCCTATATCCGCGAGCTGATCGGTGGCTACAAGCACCAGGTGCTGATGGGCGACATGAATACCCACGCCAACGACCTGCTGCAAACGTCACCGTTGCGCGATCTCGGCCTGCTCGCACCTCAATTGCAGGCAACATTCCCCAGCTGGCGCCCCCAACGCTGCCTGGACCATATTCTATTGAGCCCGAGCCTGACCCTTGAACGCGTCGAGGTGCTGGCCCAACCCATTTCCGATCACCTGCCGGTCGCGGTCGAGATTCGTTTGCCGGGTTCGCTCACGGCCGATGCATTTCCCGCGCTGAGTCCTGCCCCTCGCGGATCCGAAGAATGAGCGACGACGCCGAACGCTGGAGAGAAAAGTACCTCAAGAGTATCGAACAGCAGGAAAAGCTCGAGCGCCGCTGGGACGCCCGGCTCGACTTGCTGCGTCGCGGGCTGGTGCGCAGCACCTTGGCTGCCGAGGGTACTGACAAGGCTGTCGATCAGTGCATGAAAGAAATGCGCGAAGTGGTGCGCGCCGACGACATGGACGCGGGACTGGCCGCCTTGCTGCCGCGCCTGGAGAAAGCCGTACTCGATTCCGAGCAACGCCGCGAGACGCGGATCGAGCAGATGAACGCCGCCTTGACGGCCCTGGTAACCCAGTTGCAAACCTTGCCGCTACCCAAGGAAGTCAGCCGTCCCCTGAAGAAGTTTTCCAAGCAGTTGGAGGATCGGGTCGGCCAGGCACGCGAGATTCCGCTTTTGCTCAGTGAATTGAGCAGTTTGCAGGGCAAAGCGCTCAGCGCACTGGAAACTCCGCAAGAACCGAGTCGCCCAGGCCTGCTGCAACGTTTGTTTGGCGGCCATGGTCACGACGAAGCCGCACCCCAGCCGCAAGAGGCCGCCCCGACCAGCGTGGCGCCCGTAGTGGAAACGGCGCAGCCGGTACCTTTCACACCCGTACAGCCTGCAGCGGATGCACAATCCATTACACCGGCACCGGCACCGGCACCGGCACCGGCACCGGCACCGGCACCGGCACCGGCGCAAGCTCCCCTGTTGAAAACGGAATCCGAGTCGCTCACCCAAACTGAGCCGGAGGCCGAACCTGCCGCCGCTCCGATACCGGTTCCCGAAGTCGTCGAGTCTACCAGCGAGGCCGTTGAACCTGCTCCTGAGCAACAACCGGCATCGGAAGCCGCCCTCGAAAACCCGGACGAGCTGATGCCCGAGGAGCCGGCCCCGGCCCTGCCCGACACGCCGCTCGTTCCAGCCGAATCGAGCGAGTCCACGCCACCAACCGAAGCGACCGACGCTCACTACGCCCTGCCCGACTCGCCGGAACCCTCCTACAGCTCGGTGGCCAGGCATATCGAAGACACTCTTTTAGGCCTGTTGGGCGACCTGACCTTGCCAGAGCGTCATCGACCCCAGGCCGAAGCCATGCGTGAGCGCCTGCAAAATGGGCTGAACTGGTACGAGTTGCTGCCGATCCTCGATGACCTGGCGGTCCTCATGCTGGCGATCACCGACAGCGGCCAGCATGAATTCGAAGCGTACTTACAGCGCCTCAACGATCGGCTCGAGTCATTCCAGAGCAGCCTGCGCGCCGCCAGCGAAGATCATGCCGACGGCCTGTCGGCCTCTCGGGAAATGGACACGCAGATTCGCGAGCAAGTGGACGGCCTGCAAAGCAGCGTGCAACAAGCCGACGACCTCGAAGGCCTCAAACAGGTGCTGGAGAACCACCTTGAAGGCTTGCTCGGAACCATGGATCAGCACCAGAAGCAGCGGGATCTGCGCGAGCAGGAGGTTTCGGCTCGCCTGAAAAGCCTGGCCGAGCGCGTTGCGCTGATGGAACAGGATGCTCTGATCGTTCGTGAAAACCTGGAAGAACAGCGCCAGAAAGCCCTGGTCGATCCCTTGACCGGACTGCCCAACCGCGCCGCCTGGTCCGAGCGTCTCGAACAGGAAGTCACCCAATGGCAGCAACACGGCAACAGCCTGCTCCTGGCGATGCTCGATCTGGACCACTTCAAGCGGATCAATGACAACTACGGCCATCTGGCCGGTGACCGGGTGTTGAAGCTCATCGCCTCGGTCTTGCGTAAGCGCCTGCGTGGCGGAGATTTCATCGCCCGGTTCGGTGGCGAGGAATTTGTCCTGCTGGTGCCGGATACCCCGCTGGCGACCGGCGTCCAGTTAGCCGAGACGCTGAGGGCTGCCATCGAGGCTTGCCCGTTCCACTTCAAGGGCGAGCCGGTGACCGTAACGGTGTCCATGGGCATGACGGCTTTCAAAGCCGGTGAAAACAGTGATCTGGTGCTGAAAAGAGCCGATCAGGCGCTGTATCGCGCGAAAAATTCTGGGCGCAACCGCGTGGAACTGGGCTGAGGCCATTTTTGTTCCATTTTGTTTAATATCGCGGCGTGTACCGGATCATTCCGAAGCGATACGTTACACTGTTGCATTATTTTCAGCGCGTACAGCATTTCACCATGAAGTTTTTCTCGCTTATTGTTGCTCTGTTGGCTCTGGCCGGCTGCACCAGCGGGCCGCGGCTCGATACCAGTCATCCCTCGGTCAACCATGACAACCGTATTCAGTTCGTCGTGGTCCATTACACCTCGGCTTCCCTGGAACGCTCCCTGGCGCTGTTGACCCACGGGGAGGTCAGTGCCCATTACCTGATCGGCGACGACAAGAACGCGACTATTTATAAGCTGGTGGATGAGAGCCGTCGCGCCTGGCACGCCGGGGAAAGCGAGTGGGAAGGACGGACCTGGCTCAACTCCAGCTCTATCGGCATTGAAATCGTCAATCCGGGCTACGTCGATACGCCGACCGGGCGCCTTTGGTATCCGTACAGCGAAGCCCAAGTCCAGGCCCTGATCGTCCTGCTCAAGGACATCATCCAGCGCAACGGCATCAGCCCACGCAGCATCATTGGCCATAGCGACATCGCGCCGTTGCGCAAACTCGATCCGGGTCCGCTGTTTCCCTGGAAGCGCCTGGCACAAGCGGGTCTGGGTGTCTGGCCGGACGAGCAGGCCGTGGCGCGCCAGCAAGCGTCCTTCGCGACGCAGTTACCCGCAGCCAGCTGGTTCCAGGCTGAACTGGCCCGTCTCGGCTACCCGACGCCCCAGACTGGCGAATGGGATGTGGCCACCCGCCATGTATTGGCCGCGTTTCAGATGCACTACCGGCCGTCCCGTTTCGATGGCACGCCGGATGCGCAAAGCGCGGCGATTTTGCAGGTGCTCAACCAGACAAAATAATGACGCCCGTCTGACGGATCGGGCCAAATTCAAATCAGCAGCTATAACTCATTGGTAACTTTCGGATTACCGCTGATGACGGCTGCCCGCGAAACCTTGCAGAGCTGGTTGCATCGCCCCTTGTTCCTGGCGATGGTGGCGGCTGCCTTGAGTACGGCCCTGCTGTTGGCGGGGAGTCTGTTCGTAGTGATGCAACAGATCCAGCAACGCGAGAGCGAGCAGATGAATGCCCAGGGCGAGCGCTTCCTGCAACGCCTGGAACAACTGTTCGGGCAGTTGCGCGAAGGCCTCGACGACTTGCAGAACCAGCCACTGCGCGGCTGCGACGACGAGATGATCGCGACATTACGCCAAGTCAGCTTCAATTACCGCTTCGTGTATGAAGCGGTATATATCGATGGCAGCGGCGTCTGCTCCAATCGTCCGCGCCAGGGCGGCCTGGCAGTCACCCGTGCGCCCGACCTGCGCGGACCGACCTACAGCTACTGGCTGAACACGACGTCCGAACCCGATGAAGACCGCGCTGTGTTGATGCTGGGGCGCGGTAATTTTCGAGTCGCCACCTCTCGCGGGCATCTGACCGATGTGGTCGATCTGCCGTCTGGCAGCAGCCTGCTGGTGGTCCTGGATCATGGCAGGCGCGCCATCCCGGTGTTGGGAAGCGACCAATACTGGCCGCCGACTGAGCCCTGGCCGCCTCAAAGCCATAAAGCCCTGCAAGTCACCCAGAGCCGACTGATTTATCGGATGCCCACCGACAGCCCGGAATATCAATTGGTGCTGATCGCCCAGCGCAAGGGTTTCCACGTTCCGGACAACGCCTGGTGGATGCTGCCCGTCAGCCTGGCGCTGGGCCTGGGCATCGGTTTCCAGGTCTTCCTGCTGGCGCGCCAGCGTCAGTCGATGGACGCCGAACTGCATGGCGCCATCCGCCGCGGAGAATTGCAGGTGCTCTACCAGCCGATCTTCGACCTGAACAGCCGCAATTGTGTGGGCGCGGAAGCCTTGTTGCGCTGGCGACGACCGGACGGCACCCTGACCAGCCCGGATCTGTTTATCCCGATGGCAGAAGACACCGGGCAAATCCGCCAGATCACCGATTTCGTGCTGCAACGGTTGTTTGACCAGTTGGGTCAGCTATTGCGGGCCAATCCGCAGCTCTACATCTCGGTGAACCTGGCGGCCTGCGATGTGATGGTGCCCCGTATCGGCGAAGTGATCGCCCGTCTGCTGGCGCGACACCGGGTGTCGGCGCGCCAGATTGCCTTCGAGGTGACGGAGCGCGGGTTGGTCGACGCATTGGTTGCGCGGGATAACCTGCAATCGCTGCGCGACCTCGGGCATCAGGTGCTGATCGATGATTTCGGCACCGGTTACAGCAGCCTGGCGTACCTGCAAACGTTGCCGGTGGACTACCTGAAGATCGACAAGGCGTTTATCGACGCCTTGGGACACGATGCCGCCAGCAGCGGTGTAGCCCCGCATATCATCCGCATGGCCCACGCGCTGGAGCTCAAGGTGATCGCCGAAGGTATCGAATACGAAGCCCAGGCGTCCTACCTGAGCAGCGAAGGGGTGAAGTTCGGCCAGGGTTGGCTGTTCGCCCATGCCCTCAGCGCAGTGCAGCTCATCGAGCTGATTACCCGTGGCCGACGCCTGCTGTCCCGGCGCCTGGACGACGAGGCCTGAGGGTCTTCAGACCGCCAGCGCCATGTAGAACTGCGTGCCCTGCCCCGGCCTTGAGTAAACGCCCATGCGGCCGCCATGCAACTGGACGATTTCCTTGCACAATGCCAGGCCAAGGCCGGCGCCGCCCTTCTTGTGTCCCACCTGGACGAAGGGCTCGAAGATGCGTCCCTGCTGGCCGTAGGCAATGCCCTCGCCATTGTCTTCGACGCTGATGATCACGCGCTCGCCGTGGCGACGAGCCTGCAAGCGAATCTGCCCGTGATCGCCGGTGTGGCGCATCGCGTTATCGATCAGGTTATCCAGCACCCTCTCCAACTGCGACGCATCGGCGTGCAGGTGCGGCAGCGGCCCCTGGAGTGCTACCAGCAATTCGATCCCCTTGGCTTGCGCCTGGGCTGCAAAGCGCAGCCGGGCTGCTTCCAGCAAATCCTCGATGGAACACGGTGCCAGCACCAGTTTTTGCAAACCGTTCTGGTAGCGCGAGAAGTTCAGCAGGTCATTGATCAGTTGCATCAGCCGCTGCATCTCTTCGGTGACGGTGTTGAGCAGGTCCGCTTCACGAGATTCCGCCGGGAAGTGCAGGCGCTCCTGCAACAGGCCGAACGCCATGTGCATGCCCGTCACCGGCGTGCGCAGTTCGTGGGACGCCCGCAGGACGAACTCGCTGCGCACTCGCTCGAACGCCCGTTGCTCGGTGACGTCGTGCAGCACCATCACGGCGCCGAGGATATGTCCCTGGGTATGGCTCACGGGGGTGAGGCTGTAGGTCAGCACGCGGGATTCGCCGTCCACCTCGATGCTCAAGTCTTCCGGCGCCCGCTCCAGCGTTCCACCGCGCAGCACCAGTTGCAGCTCATCGTCCAGCTCAAGGCGCCCGAGCGCCTCGCCCAGGCCCATGCCCAGGCGTTCGCCGTCCCAGCCCAGCTGCCGTTGGGCCACCGGATTGAGGTGTTCCAGCCGGCCCTGGCGGTCGATCATCAGCAAGCCGTCGTCGATGCTGTCGAGCACCGCTTGCAAGCGCTGCTGGCCGGCCAGCAGTTCATCGACGTTGGTGGCTTGATGTTCGCGCAATGCCTGGGCCATGACGCCGAAACGCCGGGTAAGCAGATTCAGCTCCGCAGCGGTGGAAACCGGCAGCGTCACTTCGAAATTGCCCTGGCCGATGTCGTCCGCAGCGGCGGCCAGCGCCTCGATCGGCGCGCCGAAACGCTTGGCGATGCCGTGGGCGGTGATGAAGCCGATGATCAATACCGCCAACCCCACCAGCCCCAATAGACCGGAAATCAACAGCGCCCGCTCGCGAGCGCGGGTCTGGGTATCGCTGATATTGTTCAATGCCTGCCGGTAGCCTTCGATCAGGCCATTGCGCAGGACATTGAATTTCTCCGTGAGCGTCTGGATGCCTGCAAGTTGTCCGTCAGGCTGGCGCGATGCGCTGAAGGCATCGAGAAATTCCATGTAATCGGCCTTGGCCTTGGTGAAGCTGAGCGCGGTGCTGTCCAGCTCCCGCTCATGGGCGATGCCTTCATCGATCAACGCCAGGTATTGCTGTTTGGAGGCTTCCAGCGATGGGAGGTCGGGCTTTTCGTCGAGCATGATCATCAACTGATCGCCCAGGGTCTGGCGCAGCTTGAGCCCAAGATCCAGCAGTATGAAATTGTCGCGTACCGATTGTTCCTGGGTGCTGGCCATCTGCATCACGCTGACCAGGCCCAGCAACAGCCCCAGCAAGGCCACAGTGATCAGCGCCGAGATACTGAGGAACAGCCGGGTGCGCAGCTTCATCGCCAATTTCATAAGGTGTCGCTCACAGGTTGTACTGCTTGCGTTTGCGATACAGCGTGGAGGCATCGATACCCAGGGTCTTGGCGGCCTGATCAAGAGTGTCGGCCGTTGCCAGCACGGCGCCGATATGGGCTTTTTCCAATTCATCGAGGCTCAGCGCGGCGCCGATGCGCGGTGCGTTGTTCACCGGTTGCTCGGCCATCCCCAAGTGGCTGATTTCGACCTTTTCCTGTGGGCAAATGATGCTGGCGCGTTCCACCACGTTGCGCAGCTCCCGGATATTGCCCGGCCAGCGATAGCCTAGCAGCGCTTCGCGCGCCTCGTCGCTGAAGCCACGGGCCGGGCGTGCATATTCCTTGACGAAGCGGGCCAGGAAGCGGTCGGCCAGGGTCAGGATGTCCTCGGCGCGCTCGCGCAAGGGCGGCAGGTGCAGGGTAATGACGTTCAGGCGATACAGCAGGTCTTCGCGAAAACGCCCGTCGCGCACCATGTCTTCGAGATTGAGGTTGGTTGCCGCAAGGATCCGTACGTCGGCACGGCGGGTGACGGGGTCCCCTACCCGCTCGTATTCCTTATCCTGAATGAAACGCAGCAACTTGGGCTGCAAGGTCAGGGGAAAATCGCCGATCTCGTCGAGAAACAGCGTACCGCCGTCGGCTTGGTTGACCCGCCCCAGCGTGCTCTCGCTGGCGCCGGTAAAGGCGCCGCGGCTATGGCCGAACAATTCGCTTTCCATCAGTTCGGCGGTCAGCGACGGGCAATTGATGGTCACGCAGGACTTCTTTGCCCGTTTACTCCAGCCATGGATCGCCCGGGCCAGCTCGCCTTTACCGGTACCGGACTCGCCGAGGATCAGGATGTTCGCATCGGTGCTGGCCACTTGGCGGGCGGTTTCTAGAACGACCTTCATCGCCGGGCTGTGGGAGTCGAGGCCGTCCTTGGGTTTGCGGATTTCCCCTTCCAGCGCTTCGAGCCTGGCGGACAATTGTCGCACTTCCAGCTGCTTGGCGGTGGCCAGGCGCAGCTGATCCGGGCTGCACGGCTTGACCAGATAATCGGCGGCCCCGGCTTGGATCGCATCGACGGCCGTGTCGACTGCCGAATGAGCGGTGACGATCACCACGCGCATCCACGGCGCCTGGATACGCATCTGGGCCAGGACATCCAGGCCGTTGTCCTCCCCCAGGCGCAGGTCGAGGAAGCACAGGTCGAAGACCTGGCGTTGCAGCAGTGCGTCGGCCTGGGCAGCGCTGTTGGCAGTAGCGACTGTATAGCCTTCATCTTCCAGACAGTAACGGAACGTACGCAGGATGGCGGACTCATCGTCTACCAGCAGAATGCGGCCTTGGTGCTCGGTGGCGGATTCCATCTTTCCTACGCTCCTTTCATGAATGTCTTGGTTAGTGTCAGAAAAATCGGGCAAGTTGCATGGTTAATTCTGATGGAATATTACCCATTGAAATCGACCCTGTGGGCCTCAGACTCCTAAATGGTTGATTTGGATCCGTTTTTTTCCCCAGCCGCAGCGCTTGGCCGATTCGCTTCGCTCCATCCGACAGCTGTTTCTGACGGAACATTCGAAAAGAATCTAACGTCTCCTCCTCTCAGTCGTGCATTACGCACGACGTCCCACGGGCCCATCGTGCAGGATGCGCCCCCAGTGTTTTGACAACATATTGTAATTGCTTGATTTATAAGAATTTTTCTGTCGGAAAATTCTGGCACGCCGACTGCAATAACCTCTTCAAACGTGGCGTCAGCGCGCCTTAACCAGATCACTGCACCCCGGGTGGGGAGGAATTCCAGGATGAATCGTCAACGTGCCGCCCAGTTTCGGATCTCTTCCTTGCATATCCAGCAGGGCCTGTGGGCAGTGCTGGCGTTATTGGTGACGCTGATTGCCGGGCAGCAATGGCTGCTCTGGCAGGAGAGCCAGAAACCCGAAGCGCCGCAGGTTTCGGTTTATCGCGCCCCGCAGAGTCATTTCAGCGCTGTCAGCAGCGTCGCAGAAGCTTCCACCTCGATGCGCATGATGGACGTCGACCAGGCTCAGCCTGTAACCGACCTGCCTCGCCAGGAGCGTTGGGTGTTTTAACTCGATGGACCGGTCGTCCGTCGCACCGGAACCATCACCGTCAGACCCTAACTAAGTAGAAAAGCGTAAGGAGAATCACCATGTTGAGTTGGGCAATTACCTTCCTGATCATTGCCATCATCGCTGCCGTACTGGGCTTCGGTGGTATCGCCGGCACCGCCACGGGCATCGCCAAGATTCTCTTTGTCGTGTTCCTGGTGATGTTCATCGCTTCCTTCTTCTTTGGCCGTCGCGGTCGAGGCTGACCATGAGCGTGTTCCTTAAAGGACTGGCCGCCGCCCTGTTACTGGGCGGCAGTGCCACGGCAATGGCTGCCAACGACGGGCAAATGCGAGTCAACCAGCTACTTGAGGCGGACCCGCAATACCGTGAAACCTGGCAGCAGGTCGTCAAGAAGGAAGAGCGTCTGCCGGAATGGGTGATGAATCTGTCAGGCGATTCCGAGCAGATGAATGCTGTCGAGGAAGATGGCGACAAATACCTGGTCGGTCCGTTGTGCGAAACCCAGGCAACCTGCCGCAGCAATCGCCTGATCGTTGCCTTCAGTTTCGACAAGGACGAGGCTTACGCGATGTGGGTGCAAGTCCCCGCCGGGTTGCCGGCCGACAAGTCACCGACCCGTCACGCCGACTACCGTTTCCTTGGCAAACCGGATGAAGGTATGCAGGAACTGTTAATGGAGCAGCTCAAGAAAGATCCGAACTGGTACTGAATTTGAAAACGGGAAAAGCGCCGTGCTTTTCTCTGCTGCACAGCCCGAGGAGGGCCGGTGCATGACCAGGGGGCTGGGACGTTCTGACCGATTCGGGTCGGAGTGACCTACGGGCACAAGGGGTGCCTGCGAAAGGGCCGGGTCAGGAAAAAAGCTGCGACGCAGGTTCGCAAAGTCCCTGTGACTTGGCGAACTTGCGAAGAGCTTGAGCCGAAAAGGCTTGAGCCAGAGCGGTCAGGCAATGGACGCCATCCACCACACTTCGCTGCGGCATATTGTCTCCTCTCATAGATTTCTTCCCTCGTGCCTGACCGTATATCGGAGAATGCATGCACGGATTTCGTCGCCGACGGCTTCGTAATGGGTCAATTTCACATCGGCCCGCAATTCAGGCAGGAAAAAGCCGCAGACGCCGAAATGGCCGCCTCACGGCACTTATGCCTGCTGAAGTGACGCATTCGAACCGGCCTTGACGCCGGTCTCGTTTGAAAATCTTCATGCCGATTCGGCATGGGGTAGGCGGTTACGGCATTAGACGGACCATCCCCGCATCGCAATAGTTGCGCCTTTTTTCGCCTGCCAGCAAGCCGATCGAGCGCTCGGGGTGACCTTATACGGGGGCAGCGGCACCCTCCTTTATCGTCTTGGCGATAACGGACGGTGCCGCTGTCCGAGTCCAACTGAAGCAAGGGTAAAGATATGAAGAAGGCAAAGCTGAGCCTCGCCTGGCAGATCCTCATCGGTCTGGTTCTGGGGATTGCACTGGGCGCATTGCTCAATCATTTCAGCGCCGAGAAGGCCTGGTGGATCAGCAACGTGCTGCAACCGGCGGGCGATATCTTTATCCGTCTGATCAAGATGATCGTTATCCCGATCGTGATTTCTTCGCTGATCGTCGGGATTGCCGGGGTCGGTGACGCCAAGAAGCTCGGGCGCATCGGTATCAAGACCATCTTGTACTTCGAAATCGTCACCACCATCGCCATTGTCGTCGGCCTGCTGCTGGCCAACTTCTTCCAGCCTGGTGCAGGCATCGACATGAGCACGCTGGGTACCGTGGATATTTCCAAGTACCAGGCCACCGCCGCTGAAGTCCAGCACGAGCATGCGTTCGTCCAGACTATTCTCAACCTGATCCCTTCCAACATTTTCGCCGCACTGACCCGTGGCGAGATGCTGCCGATCATTTTCTTTTCCGTGTTGTTCGGCCTGGGCCTGTCCAGCTTGCAAGCGGACCTGCGCGAGCCGTTGGTGAAAATGTTCCAGGGCGTGTCGGAAAGCATGTTCAAGGTCACGCACATGATCATGCAGTACGCGCCGATCGGTGTGTTTGCGCTGATCGCGGTGACGGTCGCCAACTTCGGCTTCGCCTCCCTGCTGCCCCTGGCGAAACTGGTGATCCTGGTTTACGTCGCCATCGCGTTCTTCGCCTTTGTGGTGCTGGGTCTGATTGCGCGGCTGTTCGGCTTCTCGGTGCTCAAGCTGATGCGCATCTTCAAGGATGAGCTGGTCCTGGCCTACTCCACCGCCAGCTCCGAAACCGTGCTGCCGCGGGTGATCGAGAAGATGGAAGCCTACGGCGCGCCGAAGGCCATCTGCAGCTTCGTGGTGCCGACCGGTTATTCGTTCAACCTCGACGGTTCGACCCTGTACCAGAGCATCGCGGCGATTTTCATCGCCCAGCTATACGGCATCGACCTGTCCATCAGTCAGCAATTGCTGCTGGTCCTGACCCTGATGGTCACCTCCAAAGGCATCGCCGGCGTGCCGGGCGTGTCGTTCGTGGTGTTGCTGGCGACCTTGGGCAGCGTGGGCATTCCGCTGGAAGGCCTGGCGTTCATCGCTGGCGTCGACCGCGTCATGGACATGGCCCGGACCGCCCTGAATGTTATTGGCAACGCTCTGGCCGTGCTGGTCATCGCCCGCTGGGAAGGCATGTACGACGATGCCAAGGGCCAGCGCTACTGGAATTCCCTGCCGCACTGGCGCAGCAAAGAGCCGCTGCCGACGGGGGAAACTTCCAGCCGGTGAGGCAGGCTTGAAGCTGCTCCCCAGGTTTATTCGTAAAACGCAAAACCTGTGGCGAGGGAGCTTGCTCCCGCTTGACCGGGCTGGCGCTCCAGTGCGAAGCACTCATAAAAAAGGGCTGCTGCGCAGCCCAGCGGGAGCAAGCTCCCTCGCACAATGATCCAGCAACCTCAAGTGAGCAGGGATCTTTCGATCCCATTGCGACCAAGACAAACCCCGGAGAAATCCGGGGTTTGTCGTTTCTGCCAGCCCCGCTATCATTCGCGGCATCTTCCGGGGAATTAGACCGATGCTCAATGGCCTGTGGCTTGGCTTCTTTATCGTGGCAGCCGTGTCGGCGCTGGTGCAGTGGCTGGTCGGCGGCAACGCCGGGATTTTCGCGGCCATGGTCGAGAGCATTTTCGCCATGGCCAAGCTGTCGGTGGAGGTCATGGTCCTGCTGTTCGGCACCTTGACCTTGTGGCTGGGCTTCCTGCGGATCGCCGAAAAAGCCGGCATCGTCGACTGGCTGGCGAAGGTCCTCGGGCCGTTGTTCCTGCGCTTGATGCCGGAAGTGCCCGCCGGTCACCCGGCCATCGGCCTGATTACCCTGAACTTTGCCGCCAACGGCCTGGGTCTGGACAACGCCGCCACCCCTATTGGCCTGAAGGCGATGCGCGCCCTGCAGGACCTCAACCCCAGCGCGACCATCGCCAGCAATGCGCAGATCCTATTCCTGGTGCTCAACGCCTCTTCGCTGACGCTGCTGCCGGTGACGATCTTCATGTATCGCGCCCAACAAGGCGCGCCGGATCCGACCCTGGTGTTCCTGCCGATTCTGATCGCCACCAGCGGCTCGACGCTGGTGGGGCTGCTGTCGGTGGCGTTCATGCAGCGCCTGCGGCTGTGGGACCCGGTGGTGCTGGCTTACCTGATTCCCGGTGCCCTGGCGCTGGGCGGTTTCATGGCGCTGTTGGCGACGCTCTCGGCCACCGCGCTGGCGAGCTTGTCCTCGATCCTCGGCAACCTGACGCTGTTTGGCTTGATCATCGTCTTCCTGGTGATCGGCGCGCTGCGCAAGGTCAAGGTCTATGAAACGTTCATCGAAGGGGCCAAGGAAGGGTTCGACGTCGCCAAGAACCTGTTGCCCTACCTGGTGGCGATGCTGTGCGCGGTCGGTGTACTGCGCGCTTCGGGGGCGCTGGATTTCGGCCTGGATGGCATCCGACACCTGGTCCAGTGGGCCGGTTGGGACACGCGCTTCGTCGATGCTTTGCCCACGGCCATGGTCAAGCCGTTCTCCGGCAGCGCCGCCCGGGCGATGCTGATCGAAACCATGAAGACCTCCGGCGTGGACAGCTTTCCCGCGCTGATAGCCGCGACAATCCAGGGCAGTACCGAGACCACGTTCTATGTGCTGGCGGTGTATTTCGGCGCCGTGGGCATCCAGCGGGCCCGTCATGCCGTGGGCTGCGCGCTGCTGGCTGAGCTGGCGGGGGTCTTGTCGGCGATCGGGGTTTGCTACTGGTTCTTTGGCTGAGGCCAGCGACTCAGCCTGGCGACATTCATTGTGGCGAGGGAGCTTGCTCCCGCTGGGCTGCGCAGCGGCCCCTTTGCGGTGGGTGCTTCGCCCCCCAGCGGGAGCAAGCTCCCTCGCCACGGTGTTCAGCCACCTGCTGATCCAGTCACATTGAACCGCAACACCCCGATCATCTGCCCATTCTCCGTCAGCACCCGCACTTGCCATTTGCCGGTCGGGTCGTCCGGGAAGTTCTGCTTGTGGGTCCAGGCCCGATAGCCTTCCTTGCGCCCGCCATGGATGTCCAGGGCGATGCGGTCCACTTCTTTGCCATTGAACTGCCAGACATGATAGATCCGCTCATCCAGCCCACGCGGGGCGTTGATGGCCGTATAGGCGTATAGCCCATTGCCGCGGATCTGCGCCGCGCTCACTTCCTTGAGGCTGTCGCCCGGGGTGCGGTCTTCGACCTGGGTGCTGATCGCCACTTCCGTCATCCACAAGGTCGCCGGCGGTACCCAGGAGCGCAGCACCCATCCGGCGGCGCCGATCCCCAGGGTGATGCACAGGATCGCCAGAGCGTTGCGCACCGTGCGGATCGGAAAGATCGACGCCAGGCTTGGAAACGACAGCAGCATGGCGGTCCCCAGGGCCAGCTTGAAGCTCTGGTCGGTGGTCAGGTGCACAATGACCGGCAACGCGGTCAGCAGCGCGGCGAACAGCGTCAGCGTGTGCAACGCCAGGAACGCCCAGCGCCGAGGTGCCAGCCACTTGTAATAAAGCGGGTCGGTAATCGAAATCAGCGCTGCCGCCCCGAGCAGGCCGGTGAAAATCAGCTGGCTGCTGTTCCAGGTGGTGGTAATGAAGAAAAACGGCAATACGAAAAACAGGCTTTCCTGGTGAATCATCTGCGTGGCGTAACGCAGCAGCGGCTGGGGAATTTCCCGTTTGAAGATGCGGGTGAACAGCCGGGTCATGCTGTTCTCTACCATCAGCCACAGCCAGCTCACCAGCATCAACACGGCGATCCAGGTCGCCAGGCCCTGTTGGCGGTCTACCAGCATGAAACTGCCGACCCCGGAGACGAAACCACCGAATGCAATGACGCCTGGGTAGCGCTTCATTAATTCAAGGATGCGCTGGATGAGATGGGTCAGGGTTTGCATTAGGCGGTTTCGCAGTAAGTCGTAGGAAATATCCCTGACAGGGTATCGTCAGCCACTCGATGTGACGAGCGCGTTTATCGCCATTGGCCCTCTGTGTACATATCCATTTCTGCGGTAACGGCCACTTAGGGTTCCGCCCTTACGGCGGGTCACTTTTGGAAGAGCGCCAAAAGTAACCAAAAGCGCCTCGCCCCACCACTAGGCACCTCGCCAAGGCTCGGTGTTCCCTCACTCCGGCATTGCTCCGTGGGCCCGCCGCGAAGGGCCCTCCATGGCCCAACGCGGCTATTCCGGCATCCATGCCGGGATGCCCACTGCGCAATGCCTGCGTTCGGCCCTTGTGGTTAATGGGGCGTTCAAGATCAAAAGCCAAAGCAAAGCAAAAGCGAGGCTGCCTAGCGGCCGGCCTGTTTCTTCCGGTTGTGCCTAAGTTTAAATGTGGGAGCGAGCCTGCTCGCGATAGCGGTCGGTCAGGCTCGGCGCCGCACCCGCCACATCACCAACCCCAACAGTAACAACCCAAGCAACCCACCCACGCCCCACACAATCTCATCGTCACTGAACAGCGGCTTCTCGATGCGCAGGTAGCCGGGGTCTTTGAGCAGTTCGCGCAGGGCCAGGTTGGCTTGTTCAAGGCTTACGGCCTGCAAGCGTACGGCGGGGTTGGCGAAGCGACCGTCTTCGTAGTCGCCCAGGGCGCTCCAGTAGTAGTCGGCCAGGGCGCTGTTGCCTTGGACCGCCCAGGTCTGGTGGGCGATGGCTGCGCGTTTGATGCGCATGAATGTGTCGGGGTCCAGGCCGTCCTTGAGCAGACTGCCGCGCAGTGCTTCGAGGGCTTGCTCGGCTTCGGGCAGGTCTTCGCGGGCCAGGTCGGCGTTCAGGCTGAAGAAGCCGACGCCGCCGAACACTTCGCGCTCGGTCCACGGCCCGTACGACAGGCCGTGGGCCAGGCGCAGCTGGCGATAGAGCGCCCAGTCCAGGTAGTCCTTGAGCAGGTCGAAGGTTTCGTCGTGTTGTTCGTCCAGCACCGGTTCGGGAAACAGCCAGTGCAGCTTGGCATTGTTGCCGACCATGCCGCGGATCAGGTTGCGCTTGGCGACAGCGCTGTAGCGGATCTGCGCCAAGGGCTCATGGATGCTCGGTTCGACCGGCTTGAGGCTGCCGAAGGTGCGTTCCAGGTAGGCGGGGAGCAAGCGGTCGAGGTCGCCAACCACGATCAGCGTCATGTTGTTGGGCGCGTACCAAGCCTTGCGGACCTGCTCGATCCGAGCGAGGGTCAAGGGCCCGACCTCGGCCCGTTCGGCGCAGCGCAGGCCCAGTTCGACCGCCAGTTGATTACTGGCCTTGTGGCTCAGGTCCTGGCGATCGAGCCAGCGCTGCAAATGGGTGTAGTGGCCGCCGTCCTCGCGTTCCACCACCCGTTTGGCGGCGTCCAAGGCTTTTTCGTCGATGCGGGTGCGTGTCAACAGGGCCAGCAGCAGGTCGAGGATTTTCCGTTGATTGCTCGCCGGTGCCTCGATGACGAAGGTGGTGTCGGCGTTGTTGGTGAAGGCGTTCCACTCGCCGCCCAGGGCCTGCATACGTTCTTCGAGGCCGCCCTCGCCGGTTTCATCGACGCCACTGAACAGCAGGTGTTCGAGCAGATGCGGCAGTTCCTTGTCTGCGCAGCTGAAGTCATCCAGGCCTACGCCCACCACCAGGCGGATCGCCACGTGCCCGCGGTCATTGCCGGGCTTGAGTAACAGTTGCATACCGTTGGGCAACGCATAGCCTTCGACCTGGAACCGATCCAGGGCCAGTGCAGGCAGCGAGCCGAGCAATAGAACGGTGAGCAACAGACAACGCATAAGGGCTTCCTGGCGGCTGACGAGTCCAATCTTACTGACTGGACAACGCGCCAGATGTTCAAGGCGAATGGGTGATGTCAGAAATTTCATCCACCGCCAGGGCGCCTGTCTCGGAGGTTTCCAGCACCACGTAGGCGCTACTGCAGAACAGCGAATTGAGGCGCCGCATGTCGGCGATCAGCTCCAGGTGCAGGGCGCTGGTCTCCAGGCTTTGCAGGACCTTGCGTTGCAGGCGGCTGACGTGGGCGTGGGCCATTCGCCGTTCCTGGGCGCGAAAGCGCCGTTTTTCACGCAGCAATTGACGGGCGCTTTCCCGGTCGGCACTGAGGAACACCGACATCCCCAGCCGCAGGTTGGCGATCAGCTGGCTGTGCAGCCCCGCCAACTCTTCCAGGCCGACGTCGGAAAACGAGCGGCGTTGCGCGGTTTTCTGCTGCTGGACCTTGCGCAGCATGCGTTCGATGAGGTCGCTGGACAGCTTCAGGTTGATCGCCAGCTCAATGATTTCCGCCCAACGGCGACTGTCCTGCTCGCTGAGGTCCTCGCGGGGCATCTGGGCCAGGTACAACTTGATGGCGCTGCACAATGCCTCAACGTCATCGCCCATGCGCCGCACGTCCTGGGTGACTGCCGTCTGCTGGCCGCGCAGCACGTCGAGCATGGCTTGAAGCATGTTTTCGATCAGGTCGCCGATGCGCAGGGTTTCCCGGGCTGCGTTCGCCAACGCCAGGCTCGGGGTGGCGAGGGCCGTGGCGTCCAGGTGGCGGGGCTTGGCGGTGCCGTTGACCTCCGGACGCTCCGGCAGCAGCCAGGCACACAGCCGGGCCATCGGCGCGACACTGGGCAGCAGCACCAGGCAGCGCACGCTGTTGTAGAGCAAGTGGAAACCGATGACCGTTTCCTGGGGGCTGAAATCCAGGCTGTCCAGCCAGTTCACCAGCGGGTCGAGCACCGGGATGATCAACAGCAGGCCGATCAGTTTGTACAGCAGGCTGCCCAGCGCCACCTGGCGCCCGGCGGCGTTCTGCATGCTGGTGCTGAGGAACGCCAGTACGCCGCTGCCGATGTTGGCGCCGATCACCAAGCCGATTGCCACCGGCAGGCTGATCACCGCCGCGCCGGCCAGGGTCGCGGTCAGCAGCACGGCGGCCAGGCTCGAATAGGAAATCATGGCGAACAGCGCACCCACCAGGGCATCGAGCAGGATGTCGCCGGTCAGCGAGGCGAAGATCACTTTCACGCCTTGGGCATGGGTGATGGGCGTCGCGGCTTCGACGATCAGTTGCAGCGCCAGGATGATCAGGCCCAGGCCGATGGCGACCCGGCCCATTTGCCCGACCCGGGTCTGTTTGCGCGACAGGAAAAAAATCACCCCGAGGAAAATCAGCAACGGCGACAGCCACGACAGGTCCAGGGTCAGCACCCGCGCCATCAGCGCCGTACCGACATCGGCCCCGAGCATGGTCGCCAGGGCCGGAGTCAGCGCCATCAGCCCCTGGCCGACGAACGAGGTAACAAGCATGGCCGTGGCGTTGCTGCTCTGGACCATGGCGGTGACCATGATCCCGGCGATAAACGCCAGCCAGCGCCGGGACATGTTCTGGCCGATGACATGGCGCAGGTTCGATCCGTAGACCCGCAGGATGCCGGTACGCACGATATGCGTGCCCCAGATCAACAGGGCCACGGCGGAGAGCAGATTCAGCAGGGTCAGCATGAGTAGCCCCCTGTTAGCGTCCCAAAGGGACCAATTGACGATGCCACTTCGTTCTACTTGTACTTAAAGATTTAGTTGGCAAAAGGCCTGGACGCCAGCATCGCACAGCTAAAGAACCGATTGAAACAAAACTGTCATAAAGCCCGCCCCTCAAATCCACCACAAAACCCTGTGGGAGCGAGCCTGCTCGCGATAGCGGTATGTCAGTGGACACAGGTGGTGACTGACCCGACGCTATCGCGAGCAAGCTCGCTCCCACAGGGTTTGGTACTTTCCAATGGACAAGAAAAGGGGCTCCAAGAGCCCCTTCGTTCATTGCCCCGTAAGTTACTGACCGGGGACGTCCTTGCGCAGTTTCACTGGATCCTGCTGCTTGCGCTTGCGGGCAATCGTGGTGCGCATCTTGATGTTGATCGCTTCCACGGCCAGGGAGAACGCCATGGCGAAGTAGACATAGCCTTTTGGCACGTGCACATCGAACGATTCGGCGATCAGCACGGTGCCGACCACCAGCAGGAACGACAGCGCGAGCATTTTCAACGACGGGTGCTTGTCGATGAACTCGCTGATGGTGCCCGAGGCGAGCATCATCACCAGCACGGCGACGATGATGGCCGCGACCATGACCGGTACATGGGAAACCATGCCGACGGCGGTGATGACCGAGTCCAGGGAAAACACGATATCGATGATCGCGATCTGGATGATGGTGTAGAGGAAGTTGCCGCCCTTGCCCGAAGGTTCGTCGCTGCTCTCATCTTCGCCTTCCAGCGCGTGGTACATCTCCTGGGAGCTTTTCCACAGCAGGAACAGGCCACCGAAGAACAGGATCAGGTCACGCCCGGAGATGCCCTGGCCGAACACTTCGAACAGATCGGCGGTCAGGCGCATCACCCAGGTGATAGACAGCAGCAGCAGGATCCGGGTGATCATGGCCAGCGCCAGACCGAAGATCCGGGTACGTGCCTGCATGTGCTTGGGCATGCGGCTGACCAGGATCGAGATCATGATGATGTTGTCGATGCCCAGGACAATTTCCAGGGCGGTCAGGGTAAAGAAGGCAACCCAGATTTCCGGGTTGGTCAGCCATTCCATGTGAGTTCCTTTAGCGAGTGTTAGGCCACATCGCGCCTTCGGACAGTCGAGGGCGCGAGGCGACGGGCATTGCTTTTATAGAGTGCTGAACAGCGGAAAGGTCCCCATCAGCAAGGCGGCAACCATTATGCACAGGCAAACCAATACTGCCCACTTCAGGGTAAAGCGCTGGTGATCGCCGAATTCGATCCCGGCCAGGGCCACCAGCAGATAGGTGGACGGAACCAGCGGGCTCAGCAGGTGCACGGGTTGGCCGACAATCGAGGCACGGGCCATTTCGACGGCGGTGATGCCGTAATGGCTGGCCGCTTCGGCGAGAACCGGTAACACCCCGTAATAAAATGCATCGTTAGACATGAAGAAAGTAAACGGCATGCTCACCAGGGCAGTGATGACGGCCAGGTACGGCCCGAGGAAGTCCGGGATCACCGCCAGCAGGCTCTTGGACATGGCATCGACCATGCCGGTGCCGGACAGGATGCCGGTGAAGATACCTGCCGCGAAAATCAGGCTGACCACCGACAATACGCTGCCAGCGTGGGCCGCGACGCGATCCTTCTGCTGTTGCAGGCATGGGTAGTTGACGATCATGGCGATGCTGAACGCCACCATGAACAGCACGGGCAGCGGCAGGAGACCGGCGATCAGGGTGCACATCAGCGCGAGGGTCAGCAGGCCGTTGAACCAGATCAGTTTCGGACGACGGGCATCCGGGAATTGCGAGACACTGATTTCGCTGTGATCGATCTCGTCGCCGATCAGGTGCAACTCACCCAGGCGCGCACGTTCACGTTTGCCGTAGAAGTAGGCAATGATCAGGATCGCCACCACACCGAAACCCATCGCCGGAATCATTGGTACGAAAATGTCCGACGGATCGACATGCAGCGCACTGGCCGCACGGGCGGTCGGGCCACCCCAAGGGGTCATGTTCATCACGCCACCGGCGAGGATGATCAGGCCCGCCATAATCCGTGGACTCATGCCGATCCGGCTGTACAGAGGCAGCATCGCGGCCACGCAGATCATGTAAGTGGTCGCGCCGTCACCATCGAGGGAAACGACGAGCGCCAGAACGGCGGTACCGACCGAAACTTTCAAGGGGTCGCCCTTGACCAGCTTGAGGATCTTGCGCACAGCCGGGTCGAACAGGCCGGAGTCGATCATCAAGGCAAAATAGAGAATGGCGAACATCAGCATCACCCCGGTCGGGGCGAGCTTGGTGATGCCTTCGAGCATCATCGGGCCGATCTTCGGCGCGAAGCCACCGAACAAGGCGAACAGGATCGGGATGATGATCAGGGCGATCAGCGCCGACAGGCGCTTGGTCATGATCAGGAACATGAACGTGATGACCATGGCGAAGCCAAGGAAAGTCAGCATAGGAAATACTCCAGGCGTGGCGCGGCGGGCGAAGGCGAACCGGGCAGGTCAGCGCAGAACGAAAAACGCGGGGCGGACGAATGGAGTGGGTGCGACGAGGTAGGTAACAGCGGACATCAGAATCACCATTGTTGTTGTTAAAAGGGCCAAACAGGATGTGGAAATCCGTTTCTGGCCACCGGTCTTGTGCCGGTAGTGAGGCGATCCTAATCGGGCAAGCTTTCAGCCAGCTTTCGCTGTCGTAGCGGTCAACCGCAAACGTCTTGGTTTGGAGGCGTGGCGAACCCGTGGCGAGGGAGCTTGCTCCCGCTGGGGCGCGAAGCGGCCCTTTGCTTTTTGGGGCTACTGCGTAGCACAGCGGGAGCAAGCTCCCTCGCCACAGAAGCTCAGAACGCCGAAAGATCCAACGGTCGCATCGCGCCCATCCAGATCGCATGCTCGGTGTGGTCCAGCAAGTCATCGCCAGTGTTGGGGTGCAGAAAGATCACCAGCCCCTTGCGATTGAGCGCCAGCCACGGCAGGACCACGCCGATGTACTGCGGATCGAATGCCAGTTGGCAGCTCCAGTCCGGATGCGGGCCGACCGGGCGCTGGTGGACGCGGCCCATTTTCAGCGGGAACAGTTGCGCGGCCGCCTCGCATAGCGCCCGCGCCTGGTCGATGGTTTCGGCGTTGAAATACACGTGGGCGTGGTAACCCTTGATCCGCTGCATGTGTCGCTCCCGTAAAACAGGCCGAACCCTATCCGATTTCCGCGGGTCAGAGGGCTTATACGCGGGAAAAAGGAACAGTAGCCATGAAAAATGCCGAAACCCCGGTCATCAAAGTGGTGCTTTATGGTGCCATGAGCAGCCTCGGCAGTGCATTGATGGCGGAGATGCTGCGGCGCCAGCATGAAATCATTGCCATTCTTGACGACCTCACGGCCCTGGCTCCGCGTCCGGGCCTGCGGACCAAGACCGGCGATCTGTTCGATCCCGAGCGGGTCAAGCAAAGTGTGGCCGGTGCCAGCGCCGTGGTGTGCCTGCTGAACGCACCGGGCCTGCCGATGAGCAGCGAACAGGTGGAGCGTACGCTGATTCCAGGGCCCGTGGAGCAGGTATTGGCGGTGGATGCGTTGATCGCCGGGATGCAGGCGGTGAATGTTTCGCGGTTATTCCTGATCGGGGATTTTGCCGTGCTCGACGAGGAGCAGGGCGACGATGATTTGCAGCGCCACGCCGCTGAAGAAGTGCTCGACGCGCTGAAGAACAGCTCCCTGCAATGGACTTTGATCAACGCCCCGTATGCCACGCCCGGCCTGGGCATCGAGCATTTCAGCCAGGTCAGCACCAGCCTGGAGTCCGGCATGGCCGAAGCCCTGGAACGGCTCAACCGGGTGGCGGTCGGCATCGCCGATGAGTTGCGCTTGAACTTGCACATAGGCCAGCACGTGAATTTCGTGCCAGCCACCTGACGGCTGCGTAAAACTTGTGGCGAGGGAGCTTGCTCCCGCTCGGTTGCGTAGCGACCGCAGAAAAGCGAGGGCCGCTACGCAGCCCAGCGGGAGCAAGCTCCCTCGCCACAGTCACACAGCAATGGAAGGCAGCGGCAGTCCCGTGAGCGACTCGGCACTGTTGGCCTGTTCCTCCATCAACCAATCCACGAACTGCCGGATCAACGCCCCGCGCCTCTTACGCTGGGGCAGGACCACGTAGTAGCCCAGCCGCGACAGCACGGTTTCGCTGATCGGCCGACACAACAGTCCTTGGGCCAACAAATTATCCACAAGGTGGCGCCAGCCAATGGCGACGCCCTGGCCGCCAATCGCCGCCTGGATCAGCAGTGTGTAATTGTCGAAGCGCAACTGCCCAGGGGCCGGGGGCGAGGTGATGCCCAGCTCGCGAAACACGCCGCTCCAATCGAACCAGCTGCTGCCATTCCCAGCCCGCAAATGCAGCAATGGAAACTCTGCCAGGGCCTGGGCGGGCAGGGGCGGCGGGCGATCCTTGAGCAGCAGGGGGCTACATACTGGAAACACTTCTTCGCTGAACAGCCAGCGACTTTCGCCTTGTTTGAAGCGACCATCGCCGAACAGCACGGCTACGTCGATATCGGTGCGCAGCATGTTGTGGTTGCGTTCACCCGTTACCAGGCTAACGTCCACCTGCGGGTTGGCCGCGTGAAACCGGTGCAGTCGAGGCATCAGCCAATAAGCTGCAAAAGCGAAGTCCGTGGCCACTTGCAGCACTTCGTGTTGCTGCTGGGCGGTGATCGCGCTGAGCCCCGCGTCGATGCATTGCAAACCGGCCTGCACCTGCTCGAACAGGATCGACCCGGCCTCGGTCAGCTCGATCCCTCGGTAGATACGATCGAACAACCGGGTGCCCAGTTGTTCTTCCAGGCGCTTGATCTGCTGGCTGATGGCCGGCTGCGTGGTACCTAGCTCAATCGCCGCTGCCGTAAAGCTTTGCTGGCGGGCCGCCGATTCGAAGGAGCGCAGCAGTTCGAGGGACAGGTCACCCAAAGCGTCATACATAAGCTGTGCTTATCCTAGTCATTATCCTGCGTGGGCTTTACCCCAATAGTTGGGGGCTACATGCTCGATAGCAGCAATCTCGCATAACTGCCTACTATGGAATGCCGCGATCACATGAAGCGCAAGAACATTCTTTTCATCATGGCCGATCAAATGGCCGCGCCAATGTTGCCGATCCACGGCCCTTCGCCGATCAAGCTGCCTAACCTGACGCGTCTGGCCGAGCAAGGCGTGGTGTTCGACTCTGCCTATTGCAACAGCCCGCTGTGCGCGCCGTCGCGCTTCACCCTGGTCAGCGGGCAGTTGCCCAGCAAGATCGGCGCCTACGACAACGCGGCGGATTTCCCGGCGGATGTGCCGACCTACGCCCACTACCTGCGCCGTCTCGGCTATCGCACGGCATTGTCCGGCAAGATGCACTTTTGCGGTCCGGACCAGTTGCACGGGTACGAGGAACGTCTCACCAGTGACATCTACCCGGCCGACTACGGCTGGGCGGTGAACTGGGACGAGCCGGATGTGCGGCCGAGTTGGTACCACAACATGTCTTCGGTGTTGCAAGCCGGGCCTTGCGTGCGCACCAACCAGCTGGATTTCGACGAAGAAGTGGTGTTCAAGGCCCAGCAATACCTGTTCGATCACATCCGCGAAGACGGCGACCAGCCGTTCTGCCTGACGGTGTCGATGACCCATCCCCACGATCCCTACACCATCCCCAGGGCCTTCTGGGACCTGTACGACGACAACGACATTCCTCTGCCGCACACCCCGGCGCAATTCGAACTCGATCCGCACTCCCAGCGCCTGTTGAAAGTCTACGATCTGTGGGACAAGCCGTTGCCTGTGGATAAGATCCGCGATGCACGCCGTGCCTATTTCGGCGCTTGCAGCTACATCGACAGCAACATCGGCAAGCTGCTGCAAACCCTGGAGGACACCGGGCTATTGGAAGATACGATCATCGTGTTCTCCGGCGATCATGGGGACATGCTCGGCGAAAAGGGCCTCTGGTACAAAATGCACTGGTTCGAGATGGCGGCACGCGTACCGCTGTTGATCAGCGCGCCGGGGCAGTTCGCCAGCGGCCGCGTGAGCGCCTCCGTATCCACCGCCGACCTGTTGCCAACCCTGGTCGAACTGGCCGGCGGCACGCTGGAATCGGGTTTGCCGCTGGATGGCCGATCCCTGGTGCCGCATCTGCAAGGGCAGGGCGGGCACGACGAAGTGTTTGGCGAATACATGGCCGAAGGCACCATCAGCCCGTTGATGATGATCCGTCGCGGACCTTGGAAATTCATCTACAGCGAGGACGATCCGTGTCTGTTGTTCGACGTACGTAACGATCCCGAGGAGCTGGAAGACCTCAGCCGGTCCGCCGAACATCAGCAACTGTTCAGTGATTTTCTCGCCGAAGCGCGCGCCAAATGGGACATCCCGACCATTCACCAACAGGTGCTCGCCAGCCAGCGACGCCGTCGTTTCGTTGCCCAGGCGCTGACCCTGGGCAAACTCAAGAGCTGGGATCACCAGCCGCTGGTGGACGCCAGCCAGCAATACATGCGTAACCACATCGACCTCGACGATCTGGAACGCAAGGCCCGTTATCCACAACCCTGCCAACACCAATAACGTAAGGGGAAGCACATGCAAAAGTTATCCACAGTACTGGCCGCCGGGCTGCTGGCGTTGAGCAGTGCTTCGGCGTGGGCCGAGCAGAGCTGCGAGACGGTGAGGATGGCCGACCCGGGCTGGAGCGACATCGCGGCGACTAACGCCATCACCGGGTTCCTGCTGGAAGGAATGGGCTACAAGCCCAAGGTCGACACCCTGGCGGTGCCGATTACCTTCGGTGGCCTGAAGGACGGGCAGGTGGACGTGTTCCTGGGGAACTGGATGCCGGCGCAGCAGGGCTTCTATGACAAATTCGTCGCCAATGGCGACGTCACCCAACTGGCGAAGAACCTCGATGGCACCGAATTCACCCTGGCGGTTCCGGACTACGTCTGGGATGCGGGTGTGCATAACTTTGCCGACCTGAACAAATTCGCCGACAAGTTCGAGAAAAAGATCTACGGCATCGGCTCCGGTGCTCCGGCCAACCTGTCCTTGAAAGAGATCATCAAGGCCAACGATTTCGGCATGGGCGAGTGGAAACTGGTGGAATCCAGCGAGCAGGCGATGCTGGCGGAAGTCTCCCGGGCGGTGAAGAAGCAGAAATTCGTGACCTTCCTCGGTTGGACGCCGCACCCGATGAACGTGCAACTGAAAATGCATTACCTCAAAGGCGGCGAGAAATACTTTGGCGAAACCGGCAGCGTCTACACCCTGACCCGCAAGGGTTATGCACAGGCCTGCCCGAACGTTGGCAAGCTGCTGAGCAACCTGAGCTTCACCCAGGAAATGGAAAACAGCATCATGGCCGAAGTCGTGAACAAGAAAGTCAGCAACGCCGACGCGGCCAAGGCCTGGATCAAGGCCAACCCGGCGGTGCTGGATAAATGGCTGGACGGTGTGAAGACGGTTGATGGTCAGGATGCGTTGGCGGCGGTGAAGGCGAAGCTCTGAAACTTCATATCCTGCCAGCGGCTTTGGTGGCGAGGGAGCTTGCTCCCGCTGGGCTGCGAAGCGGCCCCAAAAACCGGAGGGACCGGTTATGGGAGGGCTTTGCCCTCCAGCGGGAGCAAGCTCCCTCGCCACGGTAAGCCCTTGTCATGAGATCGCCTGTTACTCTTTCACCAAACCCCATCCTTGAGGCTCCATGGCAATCCCTTCGCGCCATTCGCTTTTTCCATTCCTGAGCTGGCTGCCCCGGCAGACCCGGGCCAGTGTCGGGCGAGATCTTATCGTCGGCCTGAGTGGCGCGATCCTGGCCCTGCCACAATCGATCGCCTACGCCCTGATCGCCGGGTTGCCACCGGAGTACGGTTTGTACGCAGCGATTGTGCCGGTGCTGATCGCATGCCTGTGGGGTTCATCGTGGCACTTGATCTGTGGGCCGACGGCGGCGATCTCCATCGTCCTGTATGCCAGCGTCAGTCCACTGGCCGTACCGGCTACGCAGGATTACGTCACGCTGATCCTGTTGCTGACGGTGCTGGCGGGTATTTTCCAGTGGTTGCTGGGGCTGTTGCGGTTCGGGGCGCTGGTCAATTTCGTCTCGCACTCGGTGGTGCTGGGGTTCACCCTGGGGGCGGCGGTGGTCATTGCCTTGGGGCAACTGCCGAACCTGCTGGGCCTGGACCTGCCGAACGAGGCCACCGCACTGAAAGGCTTGCTGGCGTTGCTTAGTCATATCGGGGCTGTGGATAACCCGTCGCTGTTGCTGGGGGTGGGGACGCTGGTGCTGGGCATCGTGCTCAAGCGCTTGTTGCCGCGCTGGCCGAGTTTGTTGATAACTTTGGTCATCGGCAGTCTGGTGGTCTGGGCGTGGCCGGCCATGTTCGGGCATGTGGCGCTGGTCAGCGCCTTTGCCGGACGTTTGCCACCGTTCACGCCGCTGCCCTTGGATCTGGAACTGATCCTGCGGCTGCTGCCCGGTGCCGTCGCGGTGGGCATGCTCGGGCTGGTGACCAGTCTGTCCATCGCCCGTTCACTGTCGGTGCGCTCCGGGCAGTTGCTCGATGCGAACCAGGAGGTGAGGGCGCAGGGACTTTCCAATCTTGTCGGCGGATTTTTCGCCGGGTCGTTGTCGGCCGGTTCCTTTACCCGTTCCGGTCTCAGCTATGAAGCGGGGGCGTGCTCGCCGTTGGCCGGGGTGTTCTCGGCGTTGTGGGTGGCGCTGTTTGCCGTGGCGGGGGCGCAACTGATCGCACACATCCCGATTCCGGCCATGGCCGGCAGCATCCTGCTGATCGCCTGGGGCCTGGTGGATCATCGCGGCATCCGGGCGTTGTACCGGGTGAGCCGTTCAGAGTTCATGGTGATGAGCCTGACCTGTCTGGCGACCTTGCTGCTGGAGCTGCAAACCGCGATCTACGCGGGAGTGCTGGCGTCGTTGTTCTTCTACCTCAAGCGCACCTCGCAACCTCGGGTACAGCATTTGCGCGAAGGCGAGGCAGATATCTTGCGGGTCGGTGGCTCGATCTTCTTCGGCGCCAGCCATTACTTGCAAGTGCGCCTGCAACGGTTGCAGGGGCAACAGGTGGTGATCGATGCCCAGCAGATCAACTTCATCGATTACTCCGGGGTGGAAATGCTCCACCAGGAAGCCCGACGCCTGCGCAGCCAGGGCCGCAGCCTGACCCTGCGTCAGGCCAGGCCGCAGGTGGTGGAGGAGTTGAAGAAGCTGGAGGGCGCGGAGAAATGCCCGATTCTCTTTGAGGAATGAACATTCCCAGCGACTTGAGATATCCCCTGTGGCGAGGGAGCTTGCTCCCGCTGGAGGGCGAAGCCCTCCCCAATAAACGGTGTCCTCAGTTTCTTGGGGCCGCTGCGCAGCCCAGCGGGAGCAAGCTCCCTCGCCACGGTTTATAGCACTAGCTGTCTTCGAAGCTCAGCCAGCACCGGCGCCGTATCCGGACGCACCCCACGCCACAGGTAGAACGCTTCGCCCGCCTGCTCAGCCAGCATCCCCAAGCCATCCATCGCCACCGCGGCGTTTTGTTCGCTGGCCCAACGGCAGAACGACGTAGGCTCCTTGCCATACATCATGTCGTAGCAAAGCGTCTTGCCGGGCTCGATCAAACTTCCGGCAATCGGCGGTACATCCCCCGACAGGCTGGCCGACGTGGCGTTAATGATCAGGTCCACCGGCTCTTGCAGCCAGTCGAAACCACTGGCCGAGACCGGGCCCAGGTCGGCGAACAGTTCGGCCAACAATTCGGCTTTCTCCACCGTACGATTGGCAATGATCACCGAAGCCGGGCCCTCGGCCAGCAGCGGCTCCAGGGCACCACGCACCGCACCACCGGCACCTAACAACAGGATGCGCTTGCCCTTGAGGCTGAAACCGGCGTTGACGGTCAGGTCGCGGACCAGCCCGGCGCCATCGGTGTTATCACCCAGCAGACGACCGTCAGTCAGTTTGCTCAAGGTGTTGACCGCCCCGGCCCGCTGCGCGCGCTCGGTCAGGCTGTCGGCCAAGCGGTAGGCGTCTTCCTTGAACGGCACGGTGATATTTGCCCCACGACCCTCGCGGAAAAACTCTCGCGCACAACCGGCAAAATCCTCCAGCGGCGCCAGCAGCGTGGTGTAGTCCAACGCTTGCCCGGTCTGTTCGGCAAACAGGCGATGAATCAGTGGCGACTTGCTGTGGCCGATCGGGTTACCCATGACAACGTAGCGATCCATGGACATCCCCTCAGGCCGTCGCCAGCCAATCGCGATCCTGCAGGAAATACTCGGTCAGGCGTGCTTCTTCGCTGCCCGGCTCGGCTTTCCAGTCGTAGCCCCAGCGCACTTGCGGCGGCAGCGACATCAGGATCGATTCGGTACGCCCGCCCGATTGCAGGCCGAACAGGGTGCCGCGGTCGTAGACCAGGTTGAATTCCACGTACCGTCCGCGGCGGTACTCCTGGAATTCCCGTTGTTTGGCGGTGAATGGGTCGTGCTTGCGGCGGCGCATGATCGGCAGATAGGCATCGATGTAGGCGTCGCCAATGGCGCGCATGAAAGCGAAGCTGGTGTCGAAATCCCACTCGTTCAGATCATCGAAGAACAGGCCGCCGATGCCCCGGGGCTCATTGCGATGCTTGAGGTGGAAATAGCTGTCGCACCAGGCCTTGTAGCGTGGGTACACCTCGGGGCCGAACGGGGCGCAGGCCTGTTCGGCGACTCGGTGCCAGTGCACGCAATCTTCCGCGACGCCGTAGTAAGGCGTCAGATCGAAGCCGCCGCCGAACCACCAGACCGGCTCCTCGCCTTCTTTTTCGGCGATGAAAAAGCGCACGTTGGCGTGGGACGTCGGCACATGGGGATTGTGCGGGTGGATCACCAGCGACACGCCCAGGGCCTCGAACCCGCGCCCGGCCAGTTCCGGCCGATGGGCACTGGCCGACGGTGGCAGGCCGCTGCCGAAGACGTGGGAAAAGTTCACACCGCCTTTTTCGATGACCGTGCCGTTTTCGATCACTCGCGTACGACCGCCACCGCCGGCAGGCCGTGTCCAGGCATCTTCGACGAAGCGCGTGCCGCCGTCCTCGGTTTCCAGGGCGGCGCAGATACGGTCTTGCAGGTCGAGCAGATAGGCTTTCACCGCCTCGGTGCGAGTGGACATGACATCACCTTGATCAGGGCTACGCTACGCGGCATACAAAGGGCCGGTGGCAAATGGGCGCACAGGATACCACCGCACCTGCCCACGCCACAGTTGACGTCGGTCAAGCTTAGGAGTCCGATAGCAGGCTTGGTAAAAAGTCCCGCGACAAGGAGAAAGTGAAGATGGCCAAACGTATCCAGTTCAGTTCCCACGGCGGCCCCGACGTGCTCGAGTACGTGGACTACCAGCCCGCCGAGCCGGGCCCGCAACAAGTGCGCGTGAGCAATCGGGCGATCGGCCTGAATTTCATCGACACCTATTACCGCAGCGGTCTCTATCCGCCACCGGCGATGCCGTCGGGCCTGGGCGCGGAAGGCGCGGGCGTGGTCGAGGCGGTCGGCAGCGAGGTCAAGCGCTTCAAGGTCGGTGACCGGGTGGCGTATGGCAGCGGTCCGCTGGGGGCCTATAGCGATGTGCATGTGCTGCCTGAGGCCAATCTGGTGCACCTGCCGGAATCCATCAGCTTTGAGCAGGCCGCCGGGGTGATGCTCAAGGGGCTGACCGTGCAGTACTTGTTACGTCAGACCTATGAGCTCAAGGGTGGCGAAACCATTCTGTTCCACGCGGCGGCCGGTGGCGTGGGGTCGTTGGCCTGCCAGTGGGCCAAGGCCTTGGGCGTGAAGTTGATCGGCACCGTCAGCTCGCCGGAAAAAGCCGCCATCGCCAAGGCCCATGGCGCTTGGGAAACCATCGACTACAGCAAGGAAAATGTCGTACAGCGCGTGCTGGAATTGACCGACGGCAAGAAAGTCCCGGTGGTGTACGACGGCGTCGGCAAAGACACCTGGCTGACCTCCCTGGACTGCGTGGCCCCTCGTGGATTGCTGGTGAGCTTTGGCAATGCCTCGGGCGCGGTGGAGGGCGTGAACCTGGGCATCCTTTCGGCCAAGGGCTCGCTCTACGTCACCCGCCCGACCCTGGCGACCTACGCCAACAACGCCGAAAACCTGCAACGCATGGCCGATGAACTGTTCGCAATGATCAGCAGCGGCAAGCTCACGGTGGACATCAACCAGCGTTATCCACTGGCGGAAGCGGCCAAGGCCCAGGCTGAGTTGTCGGCCCGACGCACGACCGGGTCGACCGTCCTCTTGCCTTGAGTCAGGCGTCAAACCCTGTGCAGCTCACAACTATTGCGTGTGACACAAAACCACTGTGGGAGCGAGCCTGCTCGCGATAGCGGGGTGTCAGTCAACATCAGTGCTGGCTGACCCGACGCTATCGCGAGCAAGCTCGCTCCCACATGGGCTTTGGTGCTCACAAAAGCTGCGTCCGACACAAAACTACTGTGGGAGCGAGCTTGCTCGCGATAGCGGTGGATCAGCTTGCATCTGTGCTGAATGTGCCGGCGTCTTCGCGAGCAAGCCCGCTCCCACATGGGCTGTGGTGCTCACAAAAGCTGGGTCCGACACAAAACCACTGTGGGAGCGAGCCTGCTCGCGATAGCGGTTTGTCAGTCAACATCGGTGCTGGCTGACCGGACGCCATCACGAGCAAGCTCGCTCCCACATAGGGCCAGGCGGGGATGTGTTTGGGCTCAGTCCGGGCGGACGACTTTACCGGTCGCCAGGTCGCGGATGACGCTGGGGTTCTTGCGTCCGCCCAGGTTGCCGCCAAGGACCAGGTCGAGCTGCCCGCGGAAGTACTGCTCGACGCGGATCCGCGTGCGTGCCGCCGGGCGGCCTTGGGGGTTGGCCGACGTGGAGACCAGCGGGCCGACCAGCGAGCACAAGTCGCGCACGGTCGGGTGGTCGCTGACCCGCAATGCGACGGTGTCGTGCACGCCGGTGATCCATTCGGGCAGCAGGTTCTGGTGCGGCACCAGCCAGGTATTGGGGCCCGGCCAGGTGCTGGCCATGCGGTCCATCCAGGTGTCGGGGAAGTCTTCGAACAGGAAATCGAACTGATGGATGTTGTCCGCCACCAGGATCAGGCCTTTGTCCGGCCGCCGCGACTTGATCGCCAGCAGCCGGTCCACCGCCTCTTCGTTCCACGGATCGCAACCCAGACCCCAGACCGCTTCGGTTGGATAGGCAATCACCGCCCCGGCACGAACTTCTCGTGCGGCTTGTTGCACACGCCAACTGTTGACCATGAAAGATTCTCCGCAACGCAAATAAGGCTGTGCGCAGTTTACCGATCTTCCTCGTAAAACCTAGCGTGCAAACCAGCGGCCGTTATCGCAGATGGCTCGTCCCTCCATCTCCAGTTCCGTCAGCGCCGCCAGCACCTTGGGCAGGCCCCAGCCGCTGGCGTCGGCCAACGCCTCGCTGCTCTGCGGCGCGGCGTGCAGCAGGCGCAACAGCGGATGGGTTGCCGGCTCCGGCGTGGAGGCTGGCGGCAACCGCTGCCAGCCGCGCAAGGCTTCAAGAATATGCTCGACGGTTTCCACCAGCGCCGCACCGTCGCGGATCAACTGATGGCAGCCCCGGGCGCCGGGATGATGAATCGAACCCGGTATGGCATACACCTCGCGGCCCTGTTCGGCGGCCAATCGCGCGGTAATCAGCGAGCCGCTGGCGATACTGGCCTCGATCACCAGCACCCCCAGGGACAAACCGCTGATTATTCGATTGCGCCGCGGAAAGTTGCTGGCATGGGGTGCTGCGTCCAACGCGAACTCCGACAGCACCGCGCTGCCCTGGTCGATCATCGCATCGGCCAGCCGACGATTGCGCTGTGGATAAAAGTTTTCCAGCCCGGTGCCGAGCACCCCGACGGTGCGCCCACCCACATCCAGTGCTGCCTGATGGGCCGCCGCATCAATCCCTAAGGCCAGGCCGCTGGTGATGACAAAACCGGCCCCGGCCAGGCTGCGGGAAAACGCCGCCGCCGTGTCCATGCCTGGACGCGACGCTCGGCGGCTGCCCACCATCGCCAGCTGCGGTTTCTCCAGAATCGTCGGGTCACCGGCGACGAACAACAGCGCTGGCGCGTCGCTGATTTCCCCCAGCAGCGCAGGGTAACCAGGCTGGTCCCACATCAGTAAATGCTGGCCCGGACGCTCTAGCCAGGCCAATGCATGGGCCGCGCCATCGCGTACATCCGGATCACGCCGCGCCTCGGCACAGGCCGCCGGCAACCCCAGCGCTCGCCAGGCACTGGCCGGCGCGCTGATGGCTTTCGAGGCCGAGCCGAAGGCCTCCATCAGGGTCATGAAACGTTTAGGCCCAAGTTGCGGCAACCGATGAAGGCGTAGCCGCGCCTCCAGTTCCGCCGGGGAAACCGGAGCAGATTCAGGTAATGACATGCGATCATCCTTGATCGTTATAGGTCCCGCAGAAACGGGAACAAGCTGTGGATAACTCTGTTGGTAAGTTGTGAGACCCGTTACGGATTACGCACCTTGTCGAGCACCGCCAACGAGCGCGAGGCATAGAGCACCAAGCCATAGCTGAGCTTGTCGTAGGTGCGGAACACCATCAGCAAACCGGCCCTTTCATCTGGGATCTTCACTGATTGGCCATTGATACGGTCGCGCACGGTTTCGCCGGTCTTCATCACCGCCAGCACGTTGCCTTCGACCAGGCCGTCGCGCCGGCCCTTGTTCACCGTCACCACGTCCAGCGCACCGATCTGGGTCACGCCGCGAGGCACGTCGAGAATCAGCCCGTTGACCTCGGTGTTCGGCGCGCTGGGCATGAAGGTCGAATTGATCGAGCGTTCCTCGCCGCTGAACAGCCTGTCGCCGAGGCGCACTTCCTGGGTGGTGCGTTGCAGCGCCAGTGTGGTGACATCGCCTTCGGTGGCGATCACCTCGCCGCCGCCGATGTCATCGGCGTTGATGCCCAAGAATTCCTTGGTTTCGGGATCGGTGTAGACCTTGCCCTGGCGGAAGATGCCGTAGGCCGACTGATTGTCATCGAATTTGCCGCGGGCGAAGATTCGGTCCCCGGTGCCGCTGAGCACCCGTTCGGCATCGCCGGCGACGATGTACGGCGCCTTGTCGAAGTCTTCGAGTCTGTCGACGATGCGGTTGCTCAGCAGGAAGCTGTTGATCGCTTGCAGCGGAATGCTCGGGATGGCATCGGCCACCGGTGAGCTGCGCACCCGTGGGGACAGTTTGATGGTGCCCCGCGAGGCGCCGCGATTGAGGGTCAGGCGCGGCTGGCCGTTGACGTAGACCAGGGTCAGGGTGTCGCCGGGGTAGATCAGGTTGGGGTTTTCGATTTGCGGGTTGGCCTGCCAGAGTTCCGGCCACTTCCAGGGCTCGCGCAGGTATTTGCCGGAAATGTCCCAAAGCGTGTCGCCCGTCACCACCGTGTATTGCTGGGGAAAACCTTCCCGAAGTTGCACTTGCCCATGTGCGATACCGGCCGAGGCCAGGAGCAGCAGGGCGAGTAGTGATTTCCTCATGCGGTGAATCCCTTTATTATGTGCGTTCGCGTAAAACGCCAGAGCCCCCGTGGCTCGCTCCGATTCGATCGCTGTGCTTCGAAGCTGTGTTTTACAACGGTAGCCTGCATCCCCAGACACGCCAGGCCAGCCACCCGACTTTACCTCACACGTGCATTTATCAAGCTTATGGCCATTTTGAACATTCTCGAATTTCCGGACCCGCGCCTGCGCACTATCGCCAAACCGGTGGCCGTAGTGGACGACGAAGTGCGTCAGTTGGTCGATGACATGTTTGAAACAATGTATGAGGCGCCGGGCATCGGCCTCGCCGCGACCCAGGTCAATGTGCACAAGCGTATTGTCGTCATGGACCTCTCCGAAGACCGCAGCGAGCCCCGGGTGTTCATCAACCCCGAGTTCGAAACCCTGACCGACGAGATGGACCAATACCAGGAAGGCTGCCTCTCGGTGCCGGGCTTCTACGAAAACGTCGACCGCCCGCAGAAGATCAGGATCAAGGCCCTGGACCGCGACGGCCAGCCCTACGAGCTGATCGCCGAAGGCCTGCTGGCGGTGTGCATCCAGCACGAGTGTGACCACCTCAACGGCAAGTTGTTCGTCGATTACCTGTCGACCCTCAAGCGTGACCGGATCAAGAAAAAACTGGAAAAGATTCATCGCCAGAATGCTTGATGCCCCCCTTCAAAGGCTTGCCGCGGCAAGCCTTTTTCTTTTTGCGACTGCTTTGAACTGAGAGCCTTCCATGACTGAGCCACTGCGCATCGTCTTTGCCGGCACCCCCGAATTTGCCGCCGAACACCTCAAGGCCCTGCTGGCCAGCCCCCATGAGATCGTCGCGGTCTACACCCAGCCGGATCGCCCGGCCGGTCGCGGGCAAAAACTGATGCCCAGCCCGGTCAAACAGCTGGCTGTGGAAAATGGCATTCAGGTGTTGCAGCCGCCGACCCTGCGCGACCCGCAGGCCCAGGCCGAACTGGCCGCGCTGAAGCCGGACTTGATGGTGGTGGTCGCCTACGGCTTGATCCTGCCGCAAGTGGTGCTGGACATCCCGCGCCTGGGTTGCATCAACAGCCACGCCTCGCTGCTGCCGCGCTGGCGCGGTGCGGCGCCGATCCAGCGCGCCGTGGAAGCGGGCGATGCCGAAAGCGGCGTGACCGTGATGCGCATGGAAGCCGGCCTGGACACCGGGCCGATGCTGCTCAAGGTCAGCACGCCTGTCAGCGCCGAAGACACCGGCGGCAGCCTGCATGATCGTCTCGCGCTGATCGGCCCGCCAGCGGTGGTCCAGGCCATCGCCGGACTGGCCGCCGGCACCCTGCCGGGCGAAGTGCAGGATGACAGCCTCGCCACCTACGCTCACAAGTTGAACAAGGACGAGGCGCGCATCGCCTGGAGCCGCCCGGCCATCGAACTGGAACGCCTGGTGCGCGCCTTCAACCCGTGGCCGATCTGCCACAGCACCTTGAACGGCGAAGCCCTGAAAGTCCTGGCGGCCAGTCTGGCCGAAGGGCAGGGCGCACCGGGTGAAATCCTCGGCGCCAGCAAGGACGGCCTCGTCGTCGCTTGTGGCGAACAGGCGCTGTGCCTGACCCGCCTGCAATTGCCCGGCGGCAAGGCGCTGAACTTCAGCGATCTGTTCAACAGCCGCCGTGAGAAATTCGCCCTCGGCACCGTGCTCGGCCAAGCGGCGGACGCCTCATGAATCCACGTCTGGCCGCCGCCAAGGCCCTGGCCGCTGTCCTCAGCGGTAAAGCCTCTCTCAACAGTTCCCTGCCGACCCAATTGGAAAAGGTCGAGGACCGTGATCGCGGTTTCACCCAGGACCTGGCGTTCGGCACCGCCCGCTGGCAGCCGCGCTTGTCGGCGCTGGCGGCCAAGCTGCTGCAAAAGCCTTTCAAGGCTGCGGATGCCGACGTCGAAGCGCTGCTGCTGGTCGGGCTCTATCAATTGCTCTACAGCCGCGTCCCCGCCCACGCCGCCATCGGTGAAACCGTGGGCTGCGCCGACAAACTGAAAAAGCCCTGGGCCAAGGCCCTGCTCAATGCCGTGCTGCGCCGCGCCCAACGCGAAGGCGAAGCTCTGCTGGCCGAGCTGGAACACGACCCGGTGGTGCGCACCGCCCACCCACGCTGGTTGCAGAAATCCCTGAAAGCCTTCTGGCCCGAGCAGTGGGAAGCCATCTGCGCGGCCAACAACGCTCATCCGCCGATGATCCTGCGGATCAACCGTCGCCACCACAGCCGCGATGCCTACCTGGCCTTGCTGGGCGAGGCGGGCGTCCCGGCGATCCCCTGCCAGTACAGCCGCGACGGCATTGTCCTCGAAACTCCCGCTGACGTGCGCAGCCTGCCAGGGTTTGCCGAAGGCTGGATCAGCGTCCAGGACGAAGCCGCGCAGTTGGCCGCCGACCTGCTGGAACTGGCGCCGGGCCAGCGGGTGCTCGACGCTTGCTGCGCGCCGGGCGGTAAGACCTGCCACATCCTTGAAGTCGAGCCGAAGCTGGCCGGCGTGGTGGCCGTGGACCTGGAAGCCAAGCGTCTGGTGCGGGTCAAGGAAAACCTCGAACGCCTGGGCCTCGACGCCGAGCTGATCGCCGCTGACGGCCGCGACACCGGGAGCTGGTGGGACGGCAAGCCATTCCAGCGCATTCTGCTGGACGCGCCATGCTCGGCCACCGGGGTGATCCGCCGTCACCCGGACATCAAGCTCACCCGCCAGCCGGACGACATCGCCGCATTGGCGGTGTTGCAGGGCGAACTGCTCGATGCCCTGTGGCCGACCCTCGACGTGGGCGGCATGTTGCTCTACGCCACTTGCTCGACGCTGCCGACCGAGAACACCGAAGTGATTCAAGCCTTCCTCGCTCGCACCCCCGGCGCCCGGGAGCTGGACATCGCCAGTCAGGCCGGTCTGAAGCAGCCCCACGGTCGCCAGTTGCTGGCCCAGGAAGGTGGCCACGACGGGTTCTACTACGCCAAGCTGATCAAGATCGCCGCCGCACGCGGTTAAGACCGATTCGAAAGGAGTGAGCGGATGAAAATCATCATCCTCGGCGCAGGGCAGGTCGGCGGATCGCTGGCGGAACACCTGGCCAGCGAGGCCAACGACATTACCGTGGTCGACACCAACGGCGAGCGCTTGCGCGACCTGGGTGATCGCCTCGACATCCGCACCGTGCAAGGGCGCGGTTCGTTGCCGACCGTGCTGCGTCAGGCCGGCGCCGACGATGCCGACATGCTGGTGGCCGTGACCAACAGCGACGAAACCAACATGGTCGCCTGTCAGGTGGCCCACACGCTGTTCCACACCCCGACCAAGATCGCTCGGGTCCGCGAGGCGGCCTACCTGACCCGCAATGACCTGTTCGACAACGAAGCGATCCCGGTGGACGTGCTGATCAGCCCCGAACAGGTGGTGACCAACTACATCAAGCGCCTGATCGAACACCCGGGTGCGTTGCAGGTGATCGACTTCGCCGAAGGCAAGGCGCAACTGGTGGCGGTCAAGGCGTACTACGGTGGGCCGTTGGTCGGCCAGCAACTGCGCCAGTTGCGCGAGCACATGCCGAATGTCGAGACCCGGGTCGCGGCGATCTTCCGCCGGGACCGGCCGATCCTGCCCCAGGGCGATACGCTGATCGAAGCCGACGACGAAGTCTTCTTCATCGCCGCCAAGGCGAATATTCGTGCAGTGATGAGCGAAATGCGCCGCCTCGACGAGAACTACAAACGCATCGTGATCGCCGGCGGCGGGCAGATCGGCGAACGCCTGGCCGAAGCCATCGAAAGCCGCTATCAGGTCAAGATCATCGAGATGAACCCGGCGCGCTGCCGTTACCTCTCCGACACCCTCGACAGCACCGTGGTCCTGCAAGGCAGCGCCTCGGATCGCGACCTGCTGCTGGAAGAAAACATCGCCGACGCCGATATCTTCCTGGCCCTGACCAACGACGACGAAGCCAACATCATGTCTTCGCTGCTAGCCAAGCGCCTGGGGGCGAAGAAGGTCATGACCATCATCAACAACCCAGCCTATGTCGACCTGATCCAGGGCGGCGACATCGACATCGCCATCAGCCCGCAACTGGCAACCATCGGCACCTTGCTCGCCCACGTACGGCGCGGCGACATCGTCAGCGTCCACTCCCTGCGCCGCGGCGCCGCCGAAGCCATCGAGGCGATCGCCCACGGCGACGCCAAGTCCAGCAAAGTCATCGGCAAAGCCATCCGCGACCTCGGCCTACCGCCCGGCACCACCATCGGCGCGATCATCCGCGACGAGGAAGTGCTGATCGCCCATGACGACACCAGGATTCAGACGGGCGACCATGTGATCCTGTTTTTGGTGGACAAGAAGCACATTCGCGATGTCGAGAAGCTGTTTCATGTGGGGTTGAGCTTTTTCTGATCCAGAATATGGGGTGCTTGGTCGATTGCTTTCGTCGGATCGCCGCCCGGAGCAAGCCCGCTCCCACAAGGGTTTGGGGTTGTTAACGACAATTGTGAACAACGCAGATCCATTGTGGGAGCGAGCTTGCTCCGGCCGGCGATCCGACGATAGCCATCTAACATTCAACAAATCAGTCACTGGAAACACCAGAAAAAGGACATGCCCCCCATGCTCGAATCCCTGGAAAAAATGCTAGCCAAGGGCATCGACAACCCCCTGCTACGCTTCGGCCTGGGCAAAGGCTACCTCGACCTCGGCGACTTCCCCCGCGCTGCCGAACACCTGCAACGCTGCATCGAACTCGACCCCAAATACTCCGCCGCCTGGAAACTCCTGGGCAAGGCCCACCAAGGCCAAGGCAACCTCCCCGCCGCCCGCCAAGCCTGGGAACAAGGCCTGCAAGCCGCCCAAGCCCATGGCGACAAACAAGCCGAAAAAGAAATGACCGTGTTCCTCAAAAAACTCGACCGCCACCCCTAAGCCCGCAGCGACTCGACCGCTCTGCCCAGTTCATTTCTCATACATCCTCCGGCTGGAAAACATCCCCGATCCCGCCGCTACCGCTGCGATTGCAAAAATCCCGACATCGATGCTGCCAATGAAGGGTGGCAAAACAAATAGCACAACAAAACCCAAGCAAACCAGGGTCAGGCCTAGTCGTAACCTGAGTACATAACGCCTCACACAAAGATGCAGCAGCACAATCCCCAGGCCGGCCAGCAGATATTGGGTTGTTACACTCATGGCCTATAGCTCCTCAGGACTGGATGATCATGGAAGACATCGAACGCTGTGGCCCGATACCGCCGCTGACCTGCGCATCCAGGCTGACAATGACGTCGCCGGCGTGATAGGTCGGCAAGATGCCCTTCGCCCACCTTCTGCCTACGTAGCCCGCCACCGGTGCGATAGCTAGACCCACTACCGGTACTTGACCAGTCACCCCTGTGAAGAATCCGGTGGTGATGTTGATGACGTCTGTGCGCTGATCGTTGAGCGTATCCCCCTGCTTACGTGTCAGCGGACGGGAGATTGCGACGCTCATTACGCAGGGCAGATCCCGGGCGAGCATCTTGTCATAGAGCTCCACCAGCAGCCGAGTGACCTCGAAATGCGCCGCTTTGGCTTCCTGAAAATACAGCGTGCCGAGCCTGCCACGGTCACTTGGCATGACGGTGAAACGAGTGATGCAGAAGATAATGCCGTGATGGGCGGTGAGCTGGTGCCTAGTGAACTCCATGTATAGCGTCCTTAACGAATCCGTAAGGCCTGGAGTTTTCAACAGGAATGAAGACCTGCGTAGAAGCTAATTGCGGTTTTTTGTCATCTCAAGTTTCTATATGCGCCTTCGGTTCAAGCTTCCTACAGACGGCTCGCACTACCGTCAAAGAGCACCCGTGGCGAGGGAGCTTGCTCCCGCTTGAGTGCGCAGCACTCACAAAAAACGCCCGGACCTTTGTGTGGCGAGGGGATTTATCCCCGCTGGGCTGCGAAGCGGCCCCAGAGCCCCAGCCAAGCGTCGTTCAATCCGTGTATTGACATATCGTAAAATCTCGATATCCTCGCCGCATGGACCTACTCGAAATCTTCAAAGCCCTCTCAAACCCGACACGACTCCAAATCCTGAAAGGTTTGAAGGATCCGGCAAAGAACTTCCCCCCGCAGGATGAGGGTGACGTTCATACGGTCGGCGTCTGCGTCAGCAGTATCCAGGAAGGGATCGGCCTGTCGCAGTCAACGGTGTCCGGTTATCTGGCGACGCTGCAACGGGTGGGCCTGGTGGAAGTCAGGCGTATCGGTCAGTGGACCTACTACAAGCGCAATGAAGCAACCATCAGTGCGCTCGCCGAGATCATCGGGAAAGATCTGTAGCATTTTTTTACCGCATGATATCGAGATATCTCGATATCCCTTTTTCTAGATACGAGGATTTACCATGAAAGCGATGATGCTGGAATCATTCGGCGGTCCTGAATCGTTCGAACTGCGCGAGGTGCCCAAGCCCGTGCCGCAAGCGGGCCAGGTCCTGGTCCGGGTATACGCCACTTCCATCAACCCGTTGGATTACCAGGTTCGACGCGGCGACTATGCTGATCTGGTGCCATTGCCGGCCATCACCGGCCACGATGTATCGGGTGTGGTCGAAGCCGTAGGGCCTGGCGTGACCACCTTCAAGCCAGGGGACGAAGTCTGGTACACGCCGCAGATATTTGACGGGCACGGCAGTTATGCCGAGTACCACGTCGCGGCCGAAAGCATCGTCGGGAAGAAGCCGCCCGAGCTGAGCCATCTCGAGGCCGCGAGCCTGACCCTGGTGGGCGGGACGGTGTGGGAAGCCCTGGTGGTGCGTGCGGCGCTCAGGGTCGGGGAGAGCATCCTTGTCCACGGCGGCGCCGGAGGCGTCGGTCATGTCGCAATCCAGGTGGCAAAAGCCATGGGCGCCCGCGTGTTCACCACCGTGCGCGAAGCGAACGCGGAGTTCGCCCGCAACCTGGGTGCCGACGTGATCATCGACTACGAGAAAGAAGATTATGTCGACGCCGTCCTTCGGCAAACCGCTGGCCACGGCGTGGATGTCGTGTTCGACACCATCGGCGGCAACACACTCTCACGCAGCCCCGACGTGCTCGCCCAACTGGGCCGCGTCGTCTCGATCGTCGACATCGCCCAGCCACAAAACCTCGTCCAGGCCTGGGGCAAGAACGCGAGCTATCACTTCGTGTTCACCCGACAGAACCGCGGCAAGCTCGACGAATTGAGTGCATTGATAGCCCGCGGTCAGCTGCGCCCCCACGTCGGCGCCGTCTACTCGCTGGCCGACATTCCCCTGGCCCACGCTCGACTGGAAAGCCCCAACAATGGTCTGCAAGGCAAAATCGCGATTGCCGTCGAGCCATCGCTCATTCCGTGAGCGCGCAGTTTCAGACAATTCAGAGGTACGCCATGATTTATGAAATCGCTGTGCTCCCCGTTCACAAAGAACGCATCGAAACGTTCCGAAGCGCATTTGCCGAAGTCGCCCCATTGCTCACCCGGGCCAAGGGCTACGGCGGCCACATGCTGGCGCAAGGGATCGAAACCCCCGAGCAGTTCAACCTGATCGTGCGATGGCAATCGCTGGAAGACCACACACCCGGCTTCGAAGCGAGCGAAGACCATCGCCTGTTCATGCTGGGGTTGGAGGATTATTTTTCGGAGGAACCGAAGGTCTACCATGTTGAAGGGGACAGCTTTTAGGTCCGGCTAAAGGGATGTTTCACTTTGAAAGTGGGAAAGGGTTCGTTCTCTGAAATGAACCCTTTCCCTTTTTCCTGCCCAATACACTCGATGGGACCGCCGGTAGTTAGAACTTCATCTTGAAACTCACGGGACAATGATCCGAACCTTTCAGCGGGACGGGAAACTCCAATAACGACCCTGTCACATAGTGCTCTCTCAAATCGCTGCTCATCAGCGCATGGTCGATCAACCACTTCGACCCTCCGCCCCGACATTCAGATAGCGCCTTGAAGCCCTCACTTGGACGAAACAACTGGGCCGCTGACGGTTCGCCATCTGAAAGCTCGGCGAAGAGACTTACTTCAGGATCCGACTTGCGTTCGATGGGAGTATCGAATCGACGGTTGAAATCGCCGATGATCATGGAGGGAAAGCCTGACTTGATTGAACTATCGAGCCACGCTTCAAGCGCAGGCGCTTGCTTCTTAAGCACCTCGCAGGTGATGACGCCGCTGGCTTTGTCGCGCTGGGTCGCATACCCGCTATTCAACGCGTGATCAAAGCAACCGCTTTTGAGGTGCACGGATAGAAGCTTGGTGGTCATGCCGTTGATGGTCACGGGTAACTCCGTTCCATGTCGAGCATGGTTTTCAAAGGCGTCGCCCAGCGACTCAATATCGCCCATCGTCCCGACTTCAAACCCGCTGGATCTGCGAACAACGAATCCGGTGCGCTGAATCCAGGGGCTGCGCATGTTCACGTAAAAATCGTATTCATCCTTCGGCCAGATTTGCTGAAGCGCTTGCGGACTCTCGACTTCCTGTACAGCGATCACGTCCGCATTCAGCTTTTTCGCCACTGCCTTCAAGTCCTCTATCTGCGCAGGGGATTTGCACTCCCAGCGGTAGGGGTGTGTTTCTTCAAGTTGCTCGCGCTTGGCCGGCTTGATTTTGATGCATTCATCGAACTGGCTCTGGCTCAGAGGCGCTGATCGCTGCCAAGCCAGGTTCCATGTTGCGAAGGTGAGGGTTTCAGCGAGAGCGGAATAGGGAAAACAGAAAAGCAGTAAGGCTAAATTCAATGTCTTCATGGGCTTTAGCTCTGAGCACCGCGTCAATATCAGTCATAGTGACGGCACTGCTCTAGCCGCTTTTTTTGAGATTAGCAGCGTATTGTGATGCTGCTGACAAAGCCTCAGTGACTCCAACCTGTGGCGAGGGGGCCTGCTCCCGCTTGGGTGCGAAGCTCCCACAAAAAGTCATACGGGCACCGGCTTGGCAAAGTGCGGCGACTGCCCGAACGACTCGATCAACAGCTCGGTGAGTGCATGTATCTTCCGAGCCGGATGCAGCCCTGGTGGGCGCACGACATAGGCCCCTGCCGGAGGCGGCGGTCTGCCCACTCATGACCGAACCTCGATCAACAGTTGGGAAGACGTCGAGTTCAATCAAGCGGTCAAGGCCACTGGCCGGCGCAAACTCATCATGACCGCACTCTGGACTGAAGCGTGTCTGACCTTTCTGGTACTCGATGCCATACAGGAAGGTTATGAAGTCTACGTACCGGTCGATGCCGTCGGCGGCACGTCCGTTGCCGCACACGAGGCCGCGTTACGCCGAATCGAGCAGGCGGGAGCCAAACTGATCAGCCGCGTGCAGATGTATTGCGAACTCCAGCGTGATTGGGCGCGGGAATCGACTGTTGCGGGATTCATGGGCGTATTTGAAAACGCTGATGGTTTCAATGCGGAAAAGGCTCCGTAAGTATCAATCAAGCGCTCTCTGACCGATGAGCTGAAAAGGGGTGAGACCTATATGCAGGCCTCACCTTTTCTACGCCAGCGAGAATCAGGGCCCGGAAACCGCTTTAAAACCCAGCAAGCAGATCGTTTTCCAGATGCCACTGCTTCCTTCGTTTTTGATCGGTAAGGGCGTTTTTGTGCGCCGCCGTACCTTATTGTCGTTGCTCAGCAAGACTTTGATCACGCAATTCCCTGCGCAGTACGCTGATGGTTTGTTCGATGGATGGGCCTTGTACCACCGGAGGATCAGGACGCTCGCAAAACTCCCGCCATACAAAAAGGGTCAGCTCCGCACCGTCCGTTTCAAGCACGGTATCATCGAGCGAGCCAAAAGCCTGGAGCGACCTGTACCTGTCGTCTTGCCAGAACAGAGCCTCGATCCAAGGGTAAATCGGGATGAAGTGGAAATGGATGGAATATCCCGCATCATGACCAAAACGGCTGATGTACAAGCGTTGTGGATGCAGGTGCGTTTCGATGGCCAGCTGGATTCTTGCCTGGAGCGCCCCTAACTCTACGAGCGCTTGCGCCGGAAGCGCGGCCAACGAGTTGGTCATCTCCCTTGCGCTGAGCATCAGATAGCCAGGCAACGCACTGTCCATACGGTGGTTCACAACCCAGTGCGTTGACTCATAAATGATGAAGCGAGGCGGTATGTCCATATGACGGCCTTGAAGAGTTATCAAAGCAGGGTATCACTCGTAGCTGCGCATTCACCAAGCCGCACGTACGGAGCGATACAATCGCCGCTGTTTTGACAGGGCTCTGGCTTTATATCGAGCTGGCCACATCGATCCACGCAGCCCAGCCAACCGGCAACAGGGCATCGCACATTGCGCAATGGTTGCGCGTATTTCGGAGAGCAGGGCATGGAACATGTCGATCACGTATTGATCGTGGATGATGATCGCGAGATCAGGGAGCTGGTCGGCAACTACCTGAAGAAGAATGGTCTGCGCACCACCGTGGTCGCCGATGGTCGTCAGATGCGGGCCTTTCTCGAAACCAACCAGGTGGATCTGATCGTCCTCGACATCATGCTGCCGGGGGATGATGGGTTGCTGCTGTGCCGCGAACTGCGCGTCGGAAAGCACAAGGCGACTCCGGTGCTGATGCTGACCGCTCGCACCGACGAGACCGATCGCATCATTGGCCTGGAAATGGGCGCTGACGACTACCTGGCCAAACCTTTCGCCGCCCGGGAGCTGCTCGCGCGTATCAACGCCGTGCTGCGGCGTACCCGCATGCTGCCGCCCAACTTCGTCGTCAGCGAAAGCGGTCGCCTGCTCAAGTTCGGTCGCTGGCGCCTGGACACCACCGCCCGACATCTGCTCGATGAAGACGACACCCTCGTCTCGCTGAGCGGCGCCGAGTACAGGCTGCTGCGGGTGTTCCTCGATCATCCTCAGCGGGTGCTGAGTCGCGACCAGTTGCTCAACCTGACCCAGGGCCGTGACGCGGACATCTTCGACCGCTCCATTGACCTGCTGGTCAGCCGCGTGCGGCAGCGCTTGCTGGATGACGCCCGCGAACCGCTCTACTTGAAGACCGTGCGCAATGAAGGCTACGTCTTTACCTTTGCGGTCGAAATGCTCGAGGAGCAGGCATGAAACTCGCGTTGCAATGGCCCCGCACGCTGGCGTCGCGGCTATGGCTGGTGTTCCTGGTCGGTCTGATACTCGCCCAGTCCCTGACATTCGCCGCCCAGTATTACGAACGCTACCAAAGCACCAAGACGGCGATGTTGGGCAACTTCGAGCATGACACGGCGACCTCCATCGCCATCCTCGATCGTCTGCCTGTCGACGAGCGCCCGGCGTGGACCAAGCGCCTGCAGCGGCGCAACTATGACTACCTGCTGCGCGAACATGACCCCGGCATTGCACTGGCGTCGGGTGATCTCGCGGCGACGGCTGCGCAATCGCTTCAAGTCGCGCTGGGTCGCAACTATGCCCTGACCTTCGTCCAGATCCCCGGTCCGCAGCAGCATTTCCAGGCCCAGGTGCGGCTGGCTGACGGCAGTCCGGTCACCATCGACGTGCGCCCCTCGGTCAGGCCCTTGTCGCCTTGGTTGCCCTTTGTCCTGTTGGGTCAACTGGTGTTGCTGATCGGCTGCACCTGGCTGGCCGTGCGGATCGCGATACGCCCACTCAGTCGCCTGGCCGAGGCGGTCGAGAACCTCGACCCGAACGCACACCCCGTGCAGCTGGATGAAAGCGGCCCTCGGGAAGTGGCGTACGCCGCCCGGGCCTTCAACAGCATGCAGGCGCGTATCGCCGCATACCTGAAAGAGCGCATGCAACTGCTGGCGGCCATTTCCCACGACTTGCAGACGCCCATCACGCGCATGAAGCTGCGCGCCGAATTCATGGACGACTCGGTAGAGAAAGACAAACTGGGCAACGACCTGAACGAAATCGAGCACCTGGTGCGCGAAGGTGTTGCCTATGCTCGCAGTGTCCATGGGGCGACCGAGGCCAGTTGCCGCATCGGGCTGGATTCCTTTCTCGACAGCCTGGTCTGCGACTATCAGGACACCGGTCGGGAGGTCAGCCTGCGCGGCACGAACGGCGCGGTCATCGAGACACGCCCTCATGCCCTGCGCCGGATCCTGGTGAATCTGGTGGATAACGCGCTGAAGTACGCCGGCACCGCCGAGGTGGAAATCGGTGGCGACGCGAGCACGGGCGTTTCGATCAGTGTGCTCGACCGAGGCCCGGGCATTCCCGAAGAGGTCCTGGCCGAGGTGGTCAAGCCGTTCTATCGGGTGGAAAGCTCACGCAACCGCAGTACCGGCGGCACCGGCCTGGGGCTGGCCATCGCCCAGCAATTGGCTGTCGCGATTGGTGGGGCGCTGAGCCTGCGCAACCGCGACGGCGGCGGTCTCTGCGTAACCCTCGATTTCGGCCCCAATCGATAGGTATTGCGGGCTGCACGTCAAGTGCAGCCCGTACCGGCCGGCGCCCATTGCGGCGGTTTGTAAGCCATTGTATCCAGCGTATTCACAGACTCAAAAGAACGTATAAGCGCCGGTTGCCGAACATAGCCGGTATACATGCCCCTGCAAGAATTCTCCCCATCGACTCGCCATCGGATCCCCGAATAGCGAGACCTGACTACAGGAGTTCTTGCCATGAATACATCAACCTTCCGTCCCCAGGGCTGGCAACTGTTCGGCCTGGTCGCAGCCTTGGTGGTGGCGATGAGTGTCACGGCAGTCGCTGCGCAACCTGACCTGGTCGAGGGATTGCGCAGCGCTATTCGCGCCACCGCCCGTTCCTCCTTCGCACTGTTTCTGATCGCATTCACCGCCTCGGCCTTTGCCGTACTGGTGCCGTCGGCGCTCTCCAAGGCACTGGTTCGTGAAAGGCGCTTCATCGGCCTCGCCTTCGCCTTCTCGCACCTGGTGCATGCCGTGTTGATCTACGCCTACGGGCAGCTCAATACCGAGTTCTGGCCGGCCCGCACCGTGGCGAACAACATCCCTGGCGGAACCGCTTACGCCTTCATCCTGCTGATGGCACTGACCTCATTCAAGGGACCCGCCCGGCTGATGGGCCCCAAGGCATGGAAGACGTTGCACGTCACTGGCATGTGGGTCATCGCCGCCGTATTTGCTTTCTCCAACTTCAAGCGCATCCCCATGAGCGACTGGTACGTACTGCCTTTCGGCCTCATCTGCGCCGCGGTGGCGATTCGACTGGTCGGCAAGCTGGCCATGGCCAACAAACGCAGCCAAGCCAGGCAGGCGTCGATACGCCGGGCAGCAGTGGCCTCCTGATCCGCAACAAGCGAAGTCGCCTTCTCAGGCACGACATATTTCTCCAATACAGTTCTCAGAAGCAGTCATCCCGACTGCCTAAAACAAGGAAGCAAAAGAATGAGCACCAGCATCCCTACCCAAACCGGCAGCTATATCACCACCCAGGATGGCGTACAGCTCTACTACAAGGATTGGGGCCCGAAGGATGGACAAGTCGTCACCTTCAGCCACGGCTGGCCGCTGAATTCCGATAGCTGGGAGTCGCAGATGCTGTTCCTGGCGGACAAGGGTTATCGGGTCATCGCCCACGACCGCCGCGGCCATGGCCGCTCCAGCCAACCGTGGGAAGGCAACGACATGGATCACTACGCCGATGACCTGGCTGCGGTGATCAACACCCTGGATCTCAAAGACATCACCCTGGTGGGTTTCTCGACCGGTGGTGGCGAAATCACCCGCTACATCGGTCGCCACGGCACCGATCGGGTGAAGAGGGCCGCGCTGATCAGCGCCGTGCCGCCGATGATGCTCAAGACCGAAGACTACCCAGGCGGCCTGCCGATCGAAGTCTTCGATGGCCTGCGTCAGGCCTCGCTGGACAACCGTTCGCAACTGTATCGCGACATCGCCTCTGGCCCGTTCTTCGGCTTCAACCGCGACGGGGCGAAAGTCTCCCAAGGGCTGATCGATTCGTTCTGGGTACAGGGCATGCAAGCCGGCCACAAAAACACCTATGACTGCATCGCGGCGTTCTCGGCGACGGACTTCCGCGCCGACCTGGCCAAGTTCGACGTACCCACTCTGATCGTGCACGGTGACGATGACCAGATCGTCCCGATTGACGCCTCCGCACATGCCGCTGCCGAGCTGGTGCAGAACGCTGAATTGAAGGTTTATCCGGGTGCGCCTCACGGCCTGACCGACACCCATAAGGACCGTCTGAACCAGGACCTGTTGGGCTTCCTGGGCCAGTAAGCCCATCGCACCTGCCCGTGTGCCGCCCAGCGCGGCACGATCACGGCTCATACCAATAATGAAAACGGAATCATCATGCTCAATATCAAATCGCTCCTGGCCGCCACCATTACCGCTGCGTTGGCGCTGACCTCCCTCCACAGCACCGCCGCCGCGCAACCCGACGCCGCCAAGCCCACCGTCGTACTGGTGCATGGCGCCTTCGCCGAATCGTCCAGCTGGAACGGCGTGGCCGCCCGCTTACTGAACCAGGGCTACCCGGTGGTGGCCGCAGCCAACCCGCTGCGCGGCGTGAAGCAGGATGCCGACTACGTCGCCGACATCGTCGAGCACACCGCCGGCCCGGTGATCCTCGTGGGCCACTCCTACGGCGGCGCCGTGATCACCAACGCCGTGCACGACAACCCTCGGGTCAAGGCACTGGTCTACGTCGCGGCCTTCGCGCCGGACAAAGGCGAAACCGCCATCGAACTGTCCGGCCGCTACCCTGGCGGCACCCTCGGACCGACCTTGGCCGCTCCGGTACCGCTGGACGACGGCAATAAAGACCTCTACATCCAGCAGGACAAATTCGGCCAACAGTTCGCCGCCGACGTCCCAGCCGCCGAGTCCGCACTGATGGCTGCCACCCAACGCCCCATCAGCGAGGCGGCCTTGAAGGAAGCGTCTGGCGACCCGGCCTGGAAAAAACTGCCGTCCTGGTTCATCTACGGCTCGGCGGACAAAAACATCCCCGAAGCCGCCCTGAAATTCATGGCCGACCGCGCCGGCTCTAAAAAGACTGTCACCGTCCCAGGCGCCTCCCATGTGGTGATGACGTCCAACCCGGACAAAGTTGCAGAGCTGATCGTTGAAGCGGCGCAGGCCAGTGCCAAGTAATGATCGCGTGCTAACCAAAACCCGGCGCAAGACGCCGGGTTTTTTATGCGAAGCACCCCAAAAAGCGCCGCTCGGTTAATGACCAGACCACAATCCCCCTGTGGGAGCGAGCTTGCTCGCGATGGGGCCGTATCAGTCGACATCTCTGTTAACAGACAGAATGCTATGGCGAGCCGGCTTCGGGGCCATCCCATGTCCACTTGAAGTCATCAACCAAAAACCGCTTGTGATCGCTTGATGTAGTCGAGGAAGTTGATCCAGGGGGTTTGCACACTTTCCATATTGCAAACAGCAGGAATCTTCCAATTGCGTTTGAGCTTGTTCGCAGAAGGCTGAAACGCCTCATCCGTAACTAACTCGCAGCCATGTAGCTTCGCGGTGGCAATGATATATAGATCGTTTTCATCGACCCCAGCACCGTATTTGTCTTCTTCGATCTCGAGCAATCCTTTGATACGGAAGGCTTCCAACAGGATCGCCTCGGTCACGGGCATCTTTTGCAGGTTTCCCTCCTTCAGCCAGGTCACGCACTCCGGTGCTTTGTGTCCAACCTCTTCGGCGGCAACCTCGGACATGCGAATCACCCCTTGCATCACTCGATCCGCCATCCATGCCCAAAGACCCGGAAACTGCGCGATAGGGTAGTTATCCCATGCGTAAAGCATGGATGAGGCATCAAACACCTGCATAGAAGCGTTCCAGCTTGTGCAGGTCCGAGATCTTAAGGTTGTCGAGATAGCTGCTTGCCTTAGCGAGAGTAATACGACGAGCGTTCATGGCTTCAAGCACTGTGCGCACGTAACCATCGCCGAAAATGTGCCTAGGTTCGCGATTGCGGTGCTCTCGGCTGCCACCCTCTTTTTCAGGCGTTACTCGTTGCGTGCTCCACCGCCGGTATGCGGCATAGGCTTCGCTTGGCAAACGTCCGGCATCCATCAGACGCCGTAGAATCATCTCGCCGCTCACACCCCACGCCCTGCGTTGTGGTTCCAGCCAGCCATCAAACTCGGCCGCCTCAACAGGGCGCTCATTGTCATGAATGCTCAACAGAAACCGATCTGGGACCAATAGATGACCGGCGAAGGCGTTCGCTTCTTGCTCTTCATCGTCCGTCGAATACAAATCTTCTTCATCGTCAATCGAGCTTGCACGATGGATAAGCAGGTGCCCCAACTCATGCATCAACGTGAAGCTTTGGCGGGTATCCGCATCTTGCTTTTTGACGACGATTACCGGGCATTCAGGGTCGTAGAGCGAAAAACCGAGAATCGGGCTTTCCTTCGCAATCTGCCATTTACCGTTGTAGCCATTGCTGCGGAAGACCAGCAAGCCGCGTGCTTCGATGGCCTTACGGTAACTGTCAAAATTGTTGCGGCTCGCCAGGCCTAGCCAGTCACGCACACGGCTGGCCGCATCGGGGATACTCAGGCCCGCCAGGTCTGGCGGCGAGAAACGCACGGCCTCCGCTGGATCAAGCTCTTCACGTAGTGCAAGGTACACGGTGCGATGGTGCTCCACTCGCTCAACCAGCAGCTTCAGGCGGTGCGAAAGCTCCGGTTTCTGATTGCTCAAGGTGCGGAACTGCGGCGAGTGCACCTTTGCCTCGTTGACCGGCCCTGGCTCCATGAAAAATAAGGTGCCTCGCCCGAAAAAGGCCGCCAGCTTACGCAGCTGGTTGAAGGTCAGCCCCGCCTCGCCGGCCATCACTTTTTCAAAGCTGGCAGGTGCTATATCGATCTCACGGGCGAGCTCGTCCCGCGTCATACCGTGATCGGTACAACACCAGTCTATCCGCGCGAGATTGATTGATTGGATACGTTCCATGATTTGAGTATATAGACGGTGTGTACCGGTGAACATGAGCCACCAAAGCCAGCTGCCGAAAGCTTGATGCGGTCGAGCCTATGACTTTCCCGGGGTGCTAGCATGCCTGAGTGTCATCGATACCGGCTCGGCCAGTGGTGAGGAAACGATAGAGCCCGAGGGCAAAGCTGAAAAGCCGGCGGATTCCGATGCGGTTGTAGTTAAAGTCGCAAGGATTCGTAGCTTGTTGGAGGGGGGTAGGTGGGGGCTGTAGGAGAAGGGATTTTTGTTGGTGTGGGTGGGGTGTTTGGCGCTGGGATCGTGTTGTTTTCATCGCGAGCAGGCTCGCTCCCACAGGGGGGCGGGGGTGTTGCGGATAGTGGGTTTTATCGCCAGCCGCTGTGGCTCGGGGGCTCGCTTCTGCTGGTCTGTGTAGCTGGCTTCTGTGTTTCTTCAGGTAAACCGCGTTGTCTGGGTTTGCGGCTGCTGTGCAGCCGAGCGGGAGCAAGCTCCCTCGCCACCGGGATTGTGTTGATTTCATCGCGAGCAAGCTCGCTCCCACAGGGGAGGGTGGTGGGAGTGGGCTTGATGGATGGGGCTATTTGCGTTTGAGCATTTCCGGCAACTGGGCGACCAGTTTCTGGTTGTTCAGCGGGGCGCGGATGAAGCCGCGTTGTGTGCCGTCGGGGCCGATGACGGCGAGGTTGCCGCTGTGGTCGACGGTGTAGTTGGGTTTGCTGGTGTCGGCCGGGATGAAGGGGATGCTGACGGCGTTGGCGAGTTTTTGCAGGTCTTCGATGGAGCTCGGGGTCAGGCCTTTGAATTGGGGGTCGAAGTAGCCCAGGTATTGCTTGAGTTGTTTGGGCGTGTCGCGGTTCGGGTCGACGCTGACCAGGACGATTTGCAGTTTATCCACGGCCTCGGGCGGCAGTTCGCTTTTGATCTGGCGCAGTTGGGCGAGGGTGGTGGGGCAGATGTCCGGGCAGAAGGTGTAGCCGAAGAACAGCAGGCTCCATTTGTCTTTCAACGCGTCCATGACCACGGGCTGGCCGTCCTGGTCGGTCATTTTCACGTCCGGCAGGTGACGGCTTTGCGGCAGCAGGATGATGCCGGCGTCGATCAGGGCCGTCGGGTCGCCCTGGCCTTTGCCCGACAGCACCTTGTTGATGGTAAGGCCGAGGATCAGCGCGATCACGGCCACGAGGATGAAGACGGTTTTCTGGGTTCGGGTCATAGGCTCAACAGTAAGTAGTGATCGACAAGCAGGGCGATGAACAGCAGGAACAAGTAGTAGATAGAGTACTTGAAGGTGTTGATCGCGGCATGCGGCCGACTGCCACGGTACAACACCACGGCCCATTGCAGGAACCGGGCGCCGAGTACCAGGGCGCAAACCAGGTAGAGCATGCCGCTCATCTGGATCACGAAGGGCATCAGGCTCACCGCCAGCAGCACCAGCGTATAGAGCAGGATATGCACCTTGGTGTAGTGCTCGCCGTGGGTCACCGGCAGCATTGGAATGTCGGCCTTCGCATATTCCTCTTTGCGGTGGATCGCCAACGCCCAGAAGTGCGGCGGGGTCCAGGCGAAGATGATCAGCACCAACAACAGCGGTTCGGCGCTGACGTGGCCGGTGGCGGCGACCCAGCCCAGCAGCGGCGGGGCGGCGCCGGCCAAGCCGCCGATGACGATGTTCTGCGGCGTGGCCCGTTTGAGGAAACCGGTGTAAACCACCGCGTAACCGAGCAGGGAGGCCAGGGTCAGCCAAGCGGTCAGCGGGTTGGTGAAGGCCAGCAGCAGCGCTTGCCCAGCCACGGCCAACGCCAGGGCGAAGGCCAGGGCGGCGGCGGGGGAGACGCGGCCTTCGGCGAGGGGGCGTTTATGGGTGCGGGCCATGACGGCGTCGATGCGCCGGTCGACCACATGGTTGACCGCCGCCGCGCCGCCGGCACACAGGGCGATGCCCAGGTTGCCGAACACCAGCACGGTCCACGGTACGCCGGCGCGGGTGGCGAGGAACATGCCCACCAGCGAAGTAATGAGCATCAGCACCACGACCTTGGGTTTGGTCAGTTCCAGGTAATCGCGCCAGATCGCCCGGCTGTGGCGTTCACCGGTCAGGGTTGCCATGGCATCTCTCCTTTTATCGTAATGGGGCTGATGCTGTGTTTATGCGGATTGAAGCGCCAGCGCAGCGGGACCTGATGCCGCACCCGGACCAGGCTGGTGCGCGCGTGATAATTGACCAACACCAGGGTCAGCAGCAGCGCGGCGCCCCCGGCGTTGTGAGCGACGGCCACCGGCAACGGCAAGTGGAACAGCACGTTGCTGATGCCCAGGGTGATTTGCGCGGCCAGGGCGGCCAGCACCAGGCCGGCGAGGCGGGTCATGCCCACGGTTTTCAATTGCCAGGCCAGGCCGAGCAGTACCAGCGTCACCAATAAAGCGCCGATGCGATGGGTCAGGTGGATGGCCGTGCGGGCATCGCTGTCGAGCTGGCCGCCCAGGTAGTTCGGGCCGATGTGTTGGGTCAGGTGGAAGCCGTTGGCAAAATCCGCAGGCGGCAGCCATTGGCCGTGGCAGGTAGGGAAGTCGATGCAGGCCACGGCGGCGTAGTTGGAACTGACCCAACCGCCCAGGGCGATCTGGCCGATCACCAGCAACAGCCCGGCGGTGGCCCAGTGTTGCAGGCGCTTGGGCACGGTCAGCGCGGGCAGTACGCCGGACAATCTCAGGGTCAGCAGAAACAACAGGCTCAAGGTCGCGAAGCCGCCCAGCAAGTGCCCGGTGACCACCTGCGGCCAGAGCTTGAGCGTCACCGTCCACATGCCGAACGCGGCCTGGGCGAACACCACCGCCAACAGGAACAGCGGCAACTTCAACGGCTGGCCCGGGCGGTGGCGGTTCATCCAGGAGCGTGCTGCCAACGCGACGATCATCAAGGCCAGGGTCCCGGCGAAGTAACGATGGACCATCTCGTTCCAGCCTTTATGAGCTTCCACCGGTGCGTCGGGAAAATGCAGCTCGGCATGGGCCAGTTGGGCTTCGCTTTTGGGCACGCTGATGAAACCGTAGCAGCCGGGCCAGTCCGGGCAACCGAGGCCGGCGTGGGTGAGTCGGGTGTAGGCGCCCAGCAATACGACGATCAGTGCCAGCAGCGTGGCGAACAGCGCGAGGCGAAATCCAGGTTTGGCCATGTCGATGCCCTCATCCGATGTTCGACAGTTTCAGCAAGTGGCGCAGGTCGTTGAGCAGGTCCTTGCCTTTGACGCGGGCGTCGTAGCGCAGCACCAGGTTGCTGTGGGGGTCGATGATCCACAGCTGCGCGCCGCCGGAGCCCTGGGCGCCTTTTTCATAGGCGGGCAGGTCCAGCGGGTAGCGTTGCAGTTGCGGGTATTCGCGTTGCAACTGGGCGTCGTACTCGGCGTCCAGCGGCTGGGCGATGGCCAGGGCGTGGCTGGCGCGGGCGGCGTCGCGGCCCAGGCCGATCTGCACTTGGCGGGCCAGGTAGACCAGTTGCCGGCAGTCCACCGCGCATTCCTTCGGCGCGGTGACGAGGATCTGCCAGCGCTGTTCATCGGCCTGCACGCCGATCTCGGCGCGGGTCTGGCCGGTGCCGATCAGTTCGCCGTGGTAGCTGCGGCTGTCGGGCACCCAGAACTGGAATTTGTACATGCCGGTGGCGAGGATCATCGGGCCGACGACCCCGAACACGATCAGCAGCAATTGCAGGCGTCCCTTGCGGCGGGTGTGGGCCGAGGGTGCCTCAGACGTGTTGGTTGGATTCATGGCGCTTCCCATGGTGTCTCCCTGCGTTATGCCATCCGAGATAAAGAAAAAGGCCGAACAGCGCCGCCGCCATGGCGAACCACTGCACGGCATAACCGAGGTGTTTTTCCGGGCCCATGCTCACCACCGGCCAATCGGTGCGGTAGGCGCCGGGGCCGCTTTGCTGGCGCAGTTCATAGGCGAAACCGCTGCGGCCCAGTTCGGCCCAGAGCTTGTCCGGCTCGATGGCCGTGACCAGGCGCGGCCACGGCGCGTTGGCCGGGTCGGCGTGCAGTTGGAAGGTGGCGCCCGGCGCGATGTAGACCCAGGCCTGCAGGCTCACGGGGCGTTCGGGAGTGTCGAAGACCGGCGCGGTGCGGCGGTCGGGCCACGGCAGCCAGCCGCGATTGACCAGCAACCACAGGCCACTGGCGTGGTCGAGGAATGGCTGGAGCAATTCGACGCCGACCTTGCCGTCGTGCTGGCGGTTGTCCAACAGGATGCTGTGCTCGGCGTCGAACTGACCGTTGAGCTGCACGGGGCGAAACGCCGGATCGGCCGTGTGTTGCAGCTCGGTGCTGTCCAGCGCCGGCGCGACGCGGCGCTCGGCGTAGGTCTGCATGAGCACGCGTTTCTGTTCGCCCCGGCCCAGTTGCCAGAACCCCAGGCACACCATCACCGGCACCAGCACGGCCACCACCAATGACGGCACGAGGCCCGGCCGGAAGCCGTTCATGGCGCCGTCCGAAAACCGTTGAGCGAGCTAGCTATACTCAGGTGCATTGCGTCCCCCCGGAGTGTTCCTGATGCTAAAAGCAGCCATCGTCCTGATGCTGATTGCGACCGTCGTGAGCCTGTTCGGCGGCCTGTTTTTTCTGGTCAAGGACGGTAGAGAGTCCAATCGGCTGGTCATCGCCCTGGCGGTGCGCGTCAGTCTGGCCGCTGTCACCGTCGGCTTGATCGCCTGGGGTTTTTTCAGCGGCCAGTTGGTATCGCATGCGCCCTGGTAGCGGTTGCCTCAGAGCACGTAGACGAAGATGAACAAGCCGATCCACACCACATCGACGAAGTGCCAGTACCAGCTCGCGGCCTCGAAGCCGAACTGATGCTCGTTGTCGAAGTGCCCGCGCTGGATGCGCATCAGCATCACGAACAGGATGATCGTGCCGATGGTGACGTGGGCGCCGTGAAAACCGGTAAGCATGAAGAACGTCGCGCCGTAGATCCCCGAACCCAAGGTCAGGCCCAGCTCTTTATAGGCGTGGATGTATTCCTCGGCCTGGAACGCCAGGAACGCGCAACCCAGCAGCACGGTGATCGCCAGCCAGAGTTTCAACGCGCCACGATGGCCCTTTTTCAAGGCGTGGTGGGCGATGGTCACGGTGACGCTGGAGCTCACCAGCAGCACGGTGTTGAGCAACGGCAGGCCCCACGGGCTGATGACGTCCTTGGGCGGCGGGAACAGCTTCGAGTCTGGGTTGTTGAGCAGCGGCCAGGTGAACTGGAAGTTCGGCCAGAGCATGTGGGCCAGGCCCTTGGTGCCTTCACCGCCCAGGGCCGGACCGGAGACGTGGCGCACATAAAACAGCGCGCCGAAGAAGGCAATGAAGAACATCACTTCGGAAAAGATGAACCAGCTCATGCCCCAGCGGAACGAGCGGTCGAGCTGTGGGCTGTAGAGCCCGGCGCGGCTTTCCTTGATTACCGCGCCGAACCAGCCGAACAGCATGTAGGCCAGCAACAGGCCACCGACGAAAAAGACCAGCGGGCCGTGGGATTCCGGGCGGGCGGCTTTCAGGTCGTTGAACCAGGTCGCCAGCCCATACACCGTGACGAACATCCCGACCGTGGCGATGATCGGCCATTTGCTCTGGGCCGGAACGTAATAGTGCTCATGAGTTGCCATTTATTGTTCTCCTTATCGGGCACGCTATCGTTCAGTGTTTAGAGCCACCGGTGGATGACGAGCGGTGATATCGAACAGCGTGTAGGACAGCGTCAGGTGCTTCACTTCCTTGGGCATGTCCCGGTCGACGATGAAGCGCATGGGCATTTCGATGCGTTCGCCGGGTTGCAGCACTTGCTGGGTAAAACAAAAGCATTCGGTCTTGTGGAAATAGGCTGCCGCAGTGCTGGGCGAGATACTCGGAACCGCCTGGGCGCTCATCGGCCGGTCGGTGGGGTTGTGGGCGACGAACACCATTTCATTCACGGCCCCCGGCTGGACCACCAATTGGTCACCCTTGGGGAAAAAGTCCCAGGGCATGTCCACCGCATTGGTCGACAGGAACTGCACGCGCACCTGGCGTGATGCATCGACAGTCTGCTCGCCCTCGTACTGCCCGGCGGTCTTGCCATTGATGCCGAACGCCTTGCACATCACGTCGTAGATCGGCACCAGGGCAAAGCCGAAGACAAACATCGCCACCACCACGATCAGCAGGCGGGTGACGAGTTTCTTCAGCGAAATCGAATCAGCCATGGCATCGGCTCCTTGCACCGAACCCTGTGGGAGCGGGCTTGCTCGCGAAGAACGATGACGCGGTGTTTCTGTCAGACCGCGTCGTCTGATTCGCGAGCAAGCCCGCTCCCACAGGAGGCCTGTGTGTCATCTCATTTCACTTCCGGCGGCGTAGTGAAGGTGTGGTAGGGCGCCGGCGATGGCACGCTCCACTCCAGCCCTTCGGCGCCGTCCCATGGCTTGGCCGGTGCCGGTGGGCCGCCACGGATGGTCTTGATCACGATGAACAGGAAGAAGATCTGCGTGGTGCCGAACATGAACGCGCCGATGGACGAGACCATGTTGAAGTCGGCGAACTGCAGGTTGTAGTCGGGAATCCGCCGCGGCATGCCCGCCAGCCCCACGAAGTGCATGGGGAAGAACGCCATGTTCATCCCGATGAACGACAGCCAGAAGTGCAGCTTGCCGAGGGTTTCGTCATACATGTGGCCGGTCCATTTCGGCAGCCAGTAGTACGCCGAGGCGAAGATCCCGAAGATCGCGCCGGGAACCAGCACGTAGTGGAAGTGCGCGACCACGAAGTAGGTGTCCTGGTACTGGAAGTCCGCCGGGGCGATGGCGAGCATCAATCCGGAGAAACCGCCGATGGAAAACAGGATCACGAAGGCCACGGCGAACAGCATCGGCGTCTCGAAGGTCAGCGAGCCTTGCCACATGGTGCTGGCCCAGTTGAACACCTTGACCCCGGTGGGCACGGCGATCAGCAGGGTCGCGTACATGAAGAACAGCTCGCCCACCAGCGGAATGCCCACCACGAACATGTGGTGCGCCCAGACGATGAACGACAGGAACGCAATGGCCGCTGTGGCGTAGACCATCGAGGTGTAGCCGAACAGCGGCTTGCGCGAGAACGCCGGGATGATCGAGCTGACGGCGCCGAAGGCCGGCAGGATCATGATGTACACCTCGGGGTGGCCGAAGAACCAGAACACGTGCTGGAACAGTACCGGGTCACCGCCGCCGGCGGCGCTGAAGAAGCTGGTGCCGAAGTGGATGTCCATCAGCATCATCGTCACGCACCCGGCCAGCACCGGCATCACCGCGATCAGCAGGAACGCGGTGATCAGCCAGGTCCAGACGAACAGCGGCATTTTCATCAGCGTCATGCCGGGGGCGCGCAGGTTGAGGATGGTGGCGATCACGTTGATCGCGCCCATGATCGAGCTGATGCCCATCAGGTGGATCGCGAAAATGAAGAACGTCACGCTTTCCGGCGCATAGGTGGTGGACAGCGGCGCGTAGAAGGTCCAGCCGAAGTTCGGCCCGCCGCCCGGTGTGAACAGCGTGGACACCAGCAGCAGGAACGCCGCCGGCAACAGCCAGAAGCTGAAGTTGTTCATGCGCGGCAGGGCCATGTCCGGCGCGCCGATCATCAACGGGACCATCCAGTTGGCGAGGCCGACGAAGGCCGGCATCACCGCGCCGAACACCATTACCAGGCCATGCATGGTGGTCATCTGGTTGAAGAATTCCGGCTGCACGATCTGCAGGCCGGGTTGGAACAGCTCGGCGCGGATCACCATGGCGAACGAGCCGCCCAGGAGGAACATGGAAAACGCGAACCACAGGTACAGCGTGCCGATGTCCTTGTGGTTGGTGGTCAATACCCAGCGCATCAGACCCTTGGCGGGGCCGTGGGCGTGGTCGGCGCCGGCATGACCGTGGTCATCGATCACAGCACTCATGTCCTGTCTCCTTCGAACGAATGGGCTGGACGGCGCGGGGCAATGAGCCCCGACCGGTTGCGGGAATACACGTCAGGCCGGCTCATTTGCTTTCCGCCTGTTTGAGTTCCAGCACTTCTTTCGGCGTGACCATGTCGCCCTTGTTGTTGCCCCAGGCGTTGCGTTCATAGGTCACGACCGCCGCGATATCGACTTCCGACAACTGCTTGCCGAAGGCGGCCATGGCGGTGCCGGGTTTGCCGTGGTAGACGATGCTCAGGTGATCAGCCTTGGGCCCGGTGGCGATCTTCGAGCCCTTGAGCGCCGGGAACATCGGCGGCAAGCCCTGGCCTTCGGCCTGGTGACAGGCCGCGCAGGTGGTGTGATAGATCTTGTCGCCGCGCTCCTTGAGCTCGTCGAGGGTCCATTCCTTGCTGGTCAGCTCCTTGAGCTGCGCCGCTTCGGCCTTGCGTTCGCCAAGCCATTTCTCGTAATCGGGCTTGCTCTTGACCTCCACCACGATCGGCATGAAGCCGTGGTCTTTGCCGCACAGCTCGGCGCACTGGCCGCGATAGATGCCGGGCTTGTCGACCTTGGTCCAGGCCTCGTTGACGAACCCTGGGATTGCGTCGCGCTTGACCGCGAACGCCGGCACCCACCAGGAGTGGATCACGTCGGCGGACGTCACCAGAAAGCGCACCTTGGCGTCGACCGGCAGCACCAGCGGCTTGTCGACTTCCAGCAGGTAATGCTCGCCCTTGGTGGTCTGGTTATGGATCTGTTCGGCGGGGGTGGCCAGGTTGCTGAAGAACTCGACGTCCTGGCCCAGGTATTTGTAGTGCCACTTCCACTGGTAGCCGGTGATCTGGACATCGATCTCCGACTCGCTGGGGTCGTACATCTTGATCAGGGTGGCGGTGGCGGGAATCGCCATGGCCACCAGGATCAGGAACGGCACGATGGTCCAGAGGATTTCAACGCGGGTGTTTTCGTGAAAGTGCGCCGCATTCTGGCCGGTGGAGCGGCGGTGCATCATCATCGACCAGAACATGGCGCCGAAGACGATGATGCCGATCACCACACAGATCCAGAATATGGTCATGTGCAGGTCGAACACTGCGTGGCTGATCTGTGTCGCTCCAGGCGCCATATTCACAGTCCAGGCTGCTTGCGCCGGGCTGAAAATCGACCACAACAGGAGGCCCATCCATACGTGTGGATGTCGCGTCATTGCGGGTTCCCCTTATCGTTCTTGTTATCCCGTAGGCGTAACGCCTGCGGCAAGGGAGAGCGGCTCCATCAGACTGCGAACTCCACCGCCGTGCCTTGCTGCTTATGCATCGGGTGTCATCAGCTAACTCCATTCAAAACCGAGTATAGACAGCGACTCGAACCTCGCAACGCGATGGTGAAAATCGTTTTTGAAACACAGGGGGCTTGCGCCAGAGCCCGCGAATGGAGAAGGATGCGTCACCAGATGATGGCAAACCGATATAACTTTGACGCATCAAGGAAGAGGGGGTTATGAAAAATAGGTCTTAGGAGTGTTTATTCGCCAGCTAAGTTATGTCTTCCTATTTCATTGCCTTGAGTTTTCCTGGAGTTTTCATGAACACCGCCGCATTGCGCGAGCAGATCCAAAAAGCCCAACAACATGAGGCCCAGACCGGCCAATTGACCCGACAGCTGGAAGCCCAACTGCCACACCTGCACCGTGCCATCCAGTTACCTGAAGTCAACGCCAACGACGTGCTGGCGCGTTTCGTCGCCGCCTACATCGATGAAGTCCCTGACCTGCTGGACGCCGCCAACGACGTCGCCCGGGAAGCGGGGATCGAGTCGCAGATCAAGCCAGTGTTGAAGATCGCCGAGCAGTACTTCCTCCAGCCACCGTCGATCATGGCCGGCCATGTCGGGCTCGACAGCCTGCTGGATGAGGCCTACCTGGCGCACCGGTTCGTTGAAGAGGTCAACGACTTGTATATCAAGCATTTCGGCCAGCCCTTGATCCCCTTGGACATGACGGTCGCCAACCTGATTGCTCACCAGTTGATCGGTGAGGAATTTGCCAACCAACTCGACGAAGTGGTGCACCACGCCTTCGATGAAATGCTCAACGAAGAGACCTTTGCACTGGAGTCGGTAGAAACCTACCGCGAGAAACTCAGCAGCCCGCAAACCGGCGCCGCCTGGAAGCGCTGGCCGTGCATGTCCCGCCGTTTGGGCGTCGGCCTGGAGCTGGAACAGCCGGTGGCTTGAGCGAGATTGAAACCTCAACCCCTGTGGGAGCGAGCTACTCACTTAAGGCATTCACTGAGCCCGTGGCGAGGGAGCTTGCTCCCGCTTGAGTGCGAAGCACTCATAAAATGGGCCTGCTGCGCAGTCCAGCGGGAGCAAGCTCCCTCGCCACAATGAATCAAGCAAACTTTAAGTGAGCGGTTGCCTGTGGGGGCCTCAGGCAGACGCTGCACCCACCCCCACATTCGTCCGCAACCTTCCTTCCAATCGACGCTTGAGCCCGCGGGATTCGATCAGCAGTTTCGAGCCCTTGCTGGCGTTCGCTCGGCCCCATTCTTCCAGCAGCTCCAGGCAGGAGTGGTCGATGTAGCTCAGGTTGTTGAGCGGCACGTGTACCGTCGCGCCCTCGGGAATGGTGCCCAGCACTTGGGTCAGCGCCGGGACCTTGAGAAAGGTGGCCGCGCCGACCAGGCGCAGTTCCATCTCGCCTTCCTGGGGCAGGTCGATCAGGCTGATTTTCAGGCGCGAGGCTTTCCAGGCCAGTTTCGCCAGGGTCAGGCCGAAACCGATCAGCACGCCGGTCAGCAGGTCGGTGAAGATGATCGCCAAGGCCGTCGCGGCATAGGTGAACATCGGCATCCGGCCATAGCGGCCCAGGCCACGGAAGGCCTTGAGGTCCACCAGTTTGAAACCGGTGTACACCAGCACGCCCGCCAGGCTCGCCACCGGAATGCTTTGCAGCACGCTGGACAGCAACAGCACGAACAACAGCAACCACAAGCCATGGAAAATCGTCGACATCCGCGTGGTCGCGCCGGCCTGGACGTTGGCCGAGCTGCGCACGATCACGCCGGTCATCGGCAGGGCGCCGAGCAGGCCGCAGAGCATGTTGCCGATGCCTTGAGCCGACAGCTCCCGGTCGAAGTCCGCACGCTCACCGCTGTGCATGCGGTCCACCGCCGCCGCTGACAGCAAGGTCTCGGCGCTGGCGATGAAGGCCACGGCGAACGCGGCGATCAGCACGCTCGGGTCGGCCAGGTTCAGCAGATCCGCGGGGCGCAGCCAGTCGATGGCTTCGGCGAGGTTTTCCGGGACTTCCACCCGCTTGACCTGCAACGCCAGCATCAGGCTGGCAATCGTCGCCAAACCCACGCCGAGCAAGGCGCCGGGGATGAAACGCAGACTGTGGGGGCGCAGCTTTTCCCACAGCCACATCACTGCAATCGTCGACAGGCCCAGCAAGCCAGCCTGCCAGCCAAACGACGGCAAGGCCTGGGCCAGGGCGCCAGGAAACGCGGTCAGGTTTTCCAGCCCGGACGGTTTGGGCGCCGCGTCGATCATCACATGCACCTGGGACAACACGATCAGCACGCCGATACCGGCCAACATTCCGTAGACCACCGCCGGCGCCGTCACCCGGAACCAGCAGCCCAGGCGAAAACGCCCGGCCAGCAGTTGCAAAAGCCCGGCCAGCAGCAGGATCGGCCCGAGCATGGCCACGCCGTGCTGGCGTACCAATTCGAACACCAACACCGCCAGGCCCGCGGCCGGGCCGCTGACTTGCAGCTTGGAGCCGGCCAGGAAACCGACGATCAGTCCGCCGACGATCCCGGTGATCAGGCCCTTGGCGGGCGGCAGGCCGGACGCGATGGCGATGCCCATGCACAAGGGCAGCGCCACCAGAAACACCACCACCGAAGCCAGCAGCTCCCGTGGCAGGACAGCTTTTAATTGAGCAGCACGCATGGAGACTCTCCCGACGTTTTCTTCAGGCATGGCAAGGCCCTCCCGCCCGAACGGCAGGCAGGGCAGAACCACGCAAGGATGTTTAGGAGCGGTTAGAAGCGCGCTTTGGGCGTCGCCACCGGGATCGGATGGCTGCCATCGAGCGGCAGGAAACGGCCCTGGTCCGCGTCGAAGGCTTTGATCTCGCTGGTCTCGATGTTGTACACCCAACCGTGGATGAACAACTGACCGCTGGCCATGCGCGAAGCCACCGAGGGATGCGTTCGCAGATGGTGCAGCTGCGCGATCACGTTCTCTTCGGTGAGGATGGGCATGGTCTGTTTTTCGTCGCCGCACGGGCAGTTGTCATGGATCATGGTCTTGGCCACTTCGGCGTGGCGCAACCAGGCTTTGACCGTGGGCATCTTCTCCAGGGTCTCGGGGTTGAGGACTGCGCGCATGGCACCGCAATCGGAATGGCCGCAGACGATGATGTGCTGCACGCCGAGGGCCAGTACCGCGTATTCGATGGCGGTGGAAACGCCGCCGTTCATTTGCCCGTACGGCGGAACGACGTTGCCCACGTTACGGGTCACGAACAGATCGCCAGGAGAACTATGGGTGATCAACTCGGGCACGATGCGCGAGTCGGCGCAGGTGATGAACATCGCCCGGGGTGCCTGGGCGGTGGCGAGTTTCTTGAAGAGTTCTTCCTGCTGGGGGAAGACCTCGTGATGGAAATGCAAAAAGCCGTCAACAATGTGCTGCAGCGCTGCATCGGCGGTCTCCGCCTGGGGTTGGGCTGAAGCCGACGCAGCCAACGGCTGTTTATCCTTGTCACTCATGATTCATCCTCTTTGAGACGCCAGTGGCTGTTGAAAAACGTCCAGGTCGAAAGGCCCGACCCATCAGTCACTCGATGAACAAGGTAGCGGCCGAAACTTAACTCAAACTGAATCGAAGGCTCTAGGACGTAGATTCCCAAGCGTGACCAGAACGCTTGGAACCCCGGACCGCCGGTATGCCGAGCCCCAATTTAAGGGCAACCGTATTTAAATCAAAGACATCTGTCGACCCGGCGGACAGAAGGCCTCGCAATCGAGATTGTAACCTTCGCGGCGATTGAGCCCCAGGCGCTTGATCGCCTTGGTGAAGCGCTGGGCCAGCAGCTCGGCGAACGGCCCTTCGCCACGCATGCGTTTGCCGAACTGACTGTCGTACAGCTCGCCGCCACGGCTCTGGCGCACCAGGCTCAGCACATGGGCGACGCGCTGCGGGTAGTGCGCCTGCAACCATTCTTCGAACAGTGGCGCCACCTCCAAAGGCAGGCGCAACATGATGTAGGAAGCCGTCTGGGCGCCGGCGGCATGGGCTTCGGCCAGCAGCGCCTCGATCTCGCTGTCGTTGATCATCGGAATCATCGGTGCACACAGCACCCCCACCGGGATTCCCGCCTCGCGCATGACCCTGATCGCCCGCAACCGCGCCTTGGGCGCCGCCGCCCGAGGTTCGAGGATGCGCTTGAGTTCATCATCCAGCGTGGTGAGGCTGATCATCACCGCCACCAGCCGCTGTTTCGCAAGTTCGGCCAGCAGGTCCAGGTCCCGCAGGATCAGCGAGCCCTTGGTCACGATGGTCACCGGATGCCGGTAGCGCAGCAGCACTTCGAGGATCCGCCGAGTGATTCGTTGCTCGCGTTCGATGGGCTGATAAGGATCGGTGTTGGAGCCCAGGGCGATCGGCGCGCACTGGTAGCCGCGCTTGGACAGTTGCTCTTCCAGCACATCGGCGGCGTTGGTCTTGGCGATCAGCTTCGTTTCGAAATCCAGCCCTGGCGAGAGATCCCAGTACGCATGGCTGGGCCGCGCAAAGCAATAAATGCAGCCATGCTCGCAGCCGCGATAAGGGTTGATCGAGCGATCGAACGGAATGTCCGGCGAGGTGTTGCGGGTAATGATGGTCTTGGCCGTCTCGATGCGCACTTCGGTGCCCTGGGTCGGCGGTACTTCGTGGTACCAGCCGTCATCCTCGGCCACCGAACGACTCGGCGCGAAGCGATTGTGCGGGTTGGCAGCGGTGCCACGGCCGCGAGGCGGAAGAGGAGCTGACATGGGGGTACTCCGAAAACTGTATGTGCATACAGTATCTTCCCCTCGCGGTTCAGGCCAGTGCCGTTTGGCAGGCCGACCTCACGCCATGATGAAATCGCAGCCAGTTCACAACGCTTTGACGTCCTTGTTACGGGTTTTTAACCGGGGCGAACCGAAACTGCTGGCCTTCTATTTCATGGTCGCGGTCGTCCGTACATGCTCAAGCTCTGTTTTGGTTCACTGCTGTGCCTCGCCCTGTTCGCCGGATTTGCCCAGACCGCGGCCCAGGCGGCCGATGCCACTGAAACCCGACCGCCGGAATGGGCCCAGCCAGTGGAAAAGGACTACAACCTTTACCAGATGTCCCCCACGCTCTACCGCAGTTCGCTGCCGGACGGCGGGGCCCTGCCATTGCTGACGAAACTCAGGATCGGCACGGTCATCACCTTTCTGCCGGAGTCTGACGCACGCTGGCTGTCCACACCGGGCATTGAGCAGGTGCAGTTGCCTTACCGCACCAATCACGTCGACGACAGCGACATACTCAAGGCCTTGCGCGCGGTGCAGGCCGCCGAAGCCAAGGGGCCGGTGCTGATGCACTGCAAGCATGGCTCGGACCGCACCGGGCTGGTGGCCGCCATGTACCGGGTGGTGGTGCAGGGCTGGAGCAAGGAAGACGCGCTGAACGAAATGACTGAAGGGGGCTTCGGTGACAGTCACCACTTCAAGGACGGGGTGCGCTACATGATGCAGGCCGATGTGGAAAAACTTCGCACCGCGTTGGCGAACGGCGATTGCAGTACCAGCGTATTTGCCCTTTGCTCCCTGGAAAGCTGGGTCAACTCGACGACGCCGCCCCGACACCTGGATCCGCAAGCGGCCCTTCCCGGTCACTGATCGATCAAGTAGCCGAGAAAGCCGCTATGGACTCAGCCAGAGGCCGCGAATCCCCTGGAGCGAAAATGGTTTCCCGTAGCGCTCGTCCCGTTGCCGGGTTGAACAGCCCCTCGCGTTGGAATCGGCGGAACACCGTGACAGCCATCTCCTTCGACCAGGCGTAGGCGTAGATCCGTGCGCCATAGCCTGTCACCAGATAGTCCAGGCTATTGGCCCAGCGGTCATTTTCCGTCATCGGCAAGTGCCCGACCTCCGCGCTGGCATATTCGTAGACCTGCTGCACGCTGCGCCCGTCGCCATGGGTGCGGTGCAGCTCGATGTCGAACAATGCGTCGCGCAACAGGGCGGCGGTTTCCCAACTGGCCTGGGTCGTGGCGAAGGCCAGCAGTTGATCGGCGACCTCGTCAGGCATCGTCGCGCCGGTCTGATGATGCTTCGAAACGCGCACCAGGCACTGTTTGGAGAAGCACCATTGTTCGAACAACACCCCGGCAAATTCGGCGGTGTCGCGGGACAGGCCGGTGATGCCTGACAGGTCGCGATATTCGGCACGGGTCAGGACATGTTGCAGGCAGTGGCCGAACTCATGGAACAGGATTCGCAATTGCAGATGATCGAGCAGCACCGGTTCCGGTCCCGAGCTGCGCGGTAGCCAGGCATGCAGCGCGGCGATGGGATGCCGGGGCCGGCCTTCGGCGGTGATCTGGCGATTGCGCAGTGTGGTGGTGTTGGGAAAGCCGTCTCGGTGGCTGTCCGCGAACGGGTCGAAATAGAGATAGCCAATCACCGCACCCCATTCGCTGACCTCGAAAAGACGCACGTCCGGGTGCCAGGTCGCCACGTCCTGGCGCTCGGTGAAGGTCACCCCGAACAGCTGCGTTGCGATCAGCAGCAGCTGTGAAAATGTCGACTCCAGCTCGAACCAGGCGCTCAGTGCCTGCCTGGAAATACCCGCTGTCTGCTGGCGAAGCCGGTTCGCCAGGTAGGGGTAGTCCCAGGGCTGGAGTTGGTTGAAACCTTGCTGTGCGGCAAACACCTTTAGCTGCTGGGCGTCGTGCTTGAACATCCGGCGCTGTCGTTCCAGCTGTGCCCGCAGGAACGCCAGGACTTCCTCGGTGGACGCGGCTTGCTCCGGCTCGACCGCCATTTGGGCAAAGTCGCTGTAGCCCAGGGCCCTGGCGTACTGATGACGGTCGCCGAGCAATTGCCTGAGGACATCGCCGTTGTCGAACTGGCCGGCCTGAGGGCCTTGGTCCGAGGCGCGGGTGCTGTAGGCCTCGTACATTTCCTGGCGCAACAGGCGATTGTCGGCATAGTGGGTCACGATGCGAAACGATTCATCGCTCAGGGTCAGCAACCATCCTGAGTGACCGGCGTTTTTTGCCTGGAGGGCCATCTGTTGCTTGAAGGATGATGGCAGGCCGCTCAGCCGGGTTTCGTCGTCAACGGTTTTGCTCCAGGCTTTGTTGGCCAGGTGCAGGTTTTCCAGGAACAGCCCCTGCACCTCTTTCATGCGCAGTTTCAACAGGCTCAGGTCGGCCGGCAGGCTGTCAGCCGAGCCGTTCTGCTGGAATTCGCGAAGGATTTTCTCCAGGGCGCGTTTGCGAGGCGCTGAAAAATGCTGGGCAATCTGGCTGCTCGCCAGGCGTTGATAGAGCGTGAACAGCGCGGGATGCCGTTTCAACGACGCCTGGAAGTCATGCAGCCGGTCGTTGCAATCAAACGCGGCCCGCGCCCAGGCGTCGCCGGTCCGGGTCGTGGTCAAAACGTGCAGCAGATAACCGAAGCCTTCCAGGCGTGTGTGGATTCCATCCATCGCCAGCACGAGATCGTCCCAGGTGGGAAAGGGCGTCTGGGTTCGGATGATGTCGGCCACTTGAGCGTGGCTCTGGGCAAGGAGGCGGTCGAGGGCCGGCGCGAAATGCCGGGCCTGGATCTGGGCAAACGGCGGCAGGTCATAGGCCTGCAACAGCGGATTGTCTTCGTCGAGCATGGAAAGCTTCCTGTGAGTCTGGGCTTGATGGCCAGTCTGCAAAGGAAGGGAAGCGCGCCTGCGGTAACTATGTATCGCCCCCGGGGTGGGGGTGATACCGGATCATTCAGTCCGCTCACTTACGACAGGATGAATACATTTGTGGCGAGGGAGCTTGCTCCCGCTTGGGTGCGCAGCACCCACAAGAAGGGGCCGCTACGCTCCCCAGCGGGAGCAAGCTCCCTCGCCACGGGTTTCGCGCTGTCCTTTAGTGAACAGCATAAGGTTCATTCAGTCGGGTTTCTTCTTCAACTTGGGGTTGGGGAAGAATTGCACCGCCTGGACCTTGGCGTCCGGCACTTTGAGCGTTGAGGTGTTGACCCGGGTACCCAATTCCTTGGGCACCGACAGGCCTTGCTCGTTGAGCGTGTCGCTGTAACCGCAGGCCACGCACTCGCGGTGCGGTACGCCGTCTTCGTTCCACATCATCAATTTGTCCGGCTCACTGCACGCCGGGCAGACCGCCCCGGCGATGAAGCGTTTCTTGGTAATCACAGGCCCCTCACTCATGCTGCCGCGTCCTCGCTCAGGCCGCTGTGGCGCAAGAGTGCGTCAATCGACGGCTCGCGGCCACGGAAGTCGACGAACAGCACCATCGGCTCCTGGGAACCGCCACGGGCGAGGATGGCTTCGCGGAAGGCGCGGCCGGTGTCGGCATTGAGTACGCCTTCTTCCTCGAATCTGGAGAACGCATCGGCCGACAGCACTTCGGCCCATTTGTAGCTGTAGTAGCCCGCCGCATAACCGCCGGCGAAAATGTGGGCGAAGCTGGTGGGGAAGCGGTTGTAGGCCGGCGGACGCATCACCGAGACTTCGTCGCGCACGCCTTCGAGCACTTGCGCCACGCTGCGACCGTCGCCGTGGGTGGCGTGCAGTTCGAAGTCGAAGAGCGAGAACTCCAGTTGGCGGACCATCATCAGCCCGGACTGGAAGTTCTTCGCCGCGAGCATCTTCTCCAGCAGGTCCTGGGGCAGCGGTTCGCCGGTTTCGTAGTGGCCGGAAATCAGCGCCAGGCCTTCCGGCTCCCAGCACCAGTTCTCCATGAACTGGCTCGGCAGTTCCACTGCGTCCCAGGCCACGCCGTTGATGCCGGACACGCCGGCATGATCGACGCGGGTCAGCAGGTGGTGCAGGCCATGGCCGAATTCGTGGAACAGGGTGGTGACTTCGTCGTGGGTCAACAGCGCCGGTTTGCCGCTGTCGGCCGGGGTGAAGTTGCACACCAGGTTGGCGACCGGGCTTTGCAGCACGCCGTCGACGGTGCGACGACGGTCGCGGGCACCGTCCATCCAGGCGCCGCCGCGCTTGTTGGCGCGGGCGTAGAGGTCGAAGAAGAAGCGACCGACGTGCTGGCCGTTTTCCTTGATCTCGAACAGGCGTACGTCCGGGTGCCAGCTGTCGAAACCCTTCAGCTCGGCGATCTCGATGCCGTACAGGCGTTGCACGATGGCGAACAGGCCGCTGAGCACTTTGTCGATCGGGAAGTAGGCGCGCAGGGCTTCCTGGGCGACGCTGTAGCGTTGCTGGCGCAGTTTTTCACCGTAGAAACCGCTGTCCCAGCTTTGCAGGTCGGGGCAGCCCTGTTCGGCGGCGAAGGCTTTGAGCTGTTCCAGGTCCTGGGCGGCGAACGGTTTGCTGCGTTTGGCCAGGTCGCGCAGGAAGCTCAGCACCTGATCGCTGGATTCAGCCATCTTGGTCGCCAGGCTCAACTCTGCGAAGTTGGCGAAGCCCAGCAATCGGGCCAGTTCCTGGCGCAGGTCGAGGATCTGTTCCATCACCGGGCCGTTGTCATTCTGGCCGGCGTTCGGACCCTGGTCCGAGGCGCGGGTGCAGTAGGCGGCGTAGACTTCTTCGCGCAGGGCGCGGTCTTCGGCGTAGGTCATCACCGCGTAATAGCTGGGGAATTCCAGGTTGATCAGCCAACCGTCCAGCCCCTTGGCCTGGGCGGCCGCAGCCATTTGCGCCTTGGCCGAGTCGGTCAGGCCAGCGAGGGCGGCTTCATCGGTGACGTGCTTGGTCCAGGCCTGGGTCGCGTCCAGCAACTGGTTGGAGAAGCGACTGCCCAGCTCGGACAGCTTGCTCTGCACCTCGGCGTAGCGCTTTTGCTGCTCGGGCGGCAGGTCGATGCCCGACAGGCGGAAGTCCCGCAGGGAATGTTCGAGGATGGTTTTCTGCGCGACGTCAAAGCCGGCAGCTTCGGGGCTGTTCGCCAAGGCTTCGAAGGCCTGGAACAACTCGCGGTTCTGGCCCAGCTCGGTTGAGTAGGCACTCAATGCCGGCAGGCAGGCCTCGTAGGCTTCGCGCAATTCAGGGCTGTTGCGCACGGCGTTCAAATGGCTGACCGGGCTCCAGGCGGCGCCCAGGCGGTCATTGAGCTCGTCCATCGCCAGCACCAGGCCGGCCCAGGACGGTTGTTGACCCTGGGTCTTGAGGATTTCAGCGATGGCGGCGCGGTTGTCAGCCAGGATCTGTTCGATGGCCGGTTGCACATGCTCGGCACGGATCGCCGAGAATGGCGGCAGGTCGTAGGGCTGCAAAAGAGGATTGTTCACGCTCACGGTTGGCACCTTGGCTGGAAGAAACTTGCAGCCATAGTAATTACAATCGACGTCCACCGCAGCTAGCAGCGCCTATCAGTAGCAGAGAGAGAGCCTATCGTGACCCTTCGCACGTACCAGAATCACCGCCCGCGGCTTGCCCGAGGTGCCTTTGTCGACAACACCTCGGTGGTGATCGGCGACGTCGAAATCGGCGAAGACAGCTCCGTCTGGCCGCTGACGGTCATCCGCGGCGACATGCACCGCATCCGCATCGGCGCCCGCACCAGCGTGCAGGATGGCTGCGTGCTGCACATCACCCACGCAGGTCCCTTCAACCCCGATGGCTTCCCGTTGCTGATCGGCGACGACGTGACCATCGCCCACAAAGTCATGCTGCACGGCTGCTCGGTGGGCAGCCGGGTATTGATCGGCATGGGCAGCATCGTCATGGACGGCGCGGTGGTCGAGGACGACGTGATCATTGGCGCCGGCAGCCTGGTGCCGCCGGGCAAACGCCTGGAAAGCGGCTTCCTGTACGTGGGCAGCCCGGTCAAACAGGCGCGGCCGCTGACCGACAAGGAACGAGCGTTTTTCACCTACAGCGCGGCGAACTACGTGAAGCTCAAGGATTTGCACCTGGCGGAAGGTTACGATCAGGTTTGAGGCGCCCGCTGTCGATCACGGTGATTCATCGTGGCGAGGGAGCTTGCTCCCGCTGGGCTGCGAAGCAGTCCTCTTTTTTTTGTGAGCGCTTCGCGCTGGAGCGCCAGCCCGGTCAAGCGGGAGCAAGCTCCCTCGCCACGTACTCGTTTCAGTCCTTAAAATGGACGGCAATTGCACCGCTGCTGGGAGCTTTCATGCACCACCAAACCCTACTCTTCGACCTCGACGGCACCCTTACCGACCCGCGCGAAGGCATCACCCGTTCGATTCAGTTCGCCCTGGGCAAACTGGGCATCGACGAACCCGACCTGACCCGCCTCGAACATTTCATCGGCCCGCCGCTGTTGCAGGCGTTCATGCAGTTCTACGACTTCGACGAAGCGAAGGCTTGGGAAGCGGTGAATTTCTATCGCGAGCGGTTCAAGGTCACCGGGTTGTATGAAAACCGCGTCTTCGACGGCGTGCTGCCGTTGCTGGAAACCCTGGGCAGCCAGGGCCGGCAGTTGTACATCGCGACGTCCAAGCCCTGGGTCTTCGCCCGGGAAATCGCCCGCCACTTCGACTTCGCCCGGCACTTCAAAGTGATCTATGGCAGCGAACTGGACGGCACCCGCACCGATAAAGTCGAATTGATCGCCCACCTGCTCGCTGAAGAAGGCCTCGACCCAAACGACACATTGATGATCGGCGACCGCAAACACGACCTGATCGGTGCCCGCAGCAACGGCTTGAGCGCAGTGGCGGTGGGCTACGGGTTCGGCAGCCACGAAGAACTCAGCGCCGAAAGCCCGGCGTATCACTTCCAGACGGTGGATGAGTTGCACCGGGCTTTTTTGCGGGATTGATGAAAGCGCTTTCGCGAGCAGGCTCGCTCCCACAGTGTTCCGAGGTGTTCGCAAAAATGCGTGATCGCCGCCAATACCTGTGGGAGCGAGCCTGCTCGCGATGAGGGCAGCCGGTGCGGGGCGGCTTTGCCGCCCAGCGGGAGCAAGCTCCCTCGTCACGGGGCTAGCGGTTGTGCATGAAGCCCTGGTTTGGTTTCAGCTCCTGAACTGGCTCGGCGCGACGCCGCTCCAGCGTACAAAGGCGTGGCGGAAGCTGGCGGTTTCGCTGAAGCCCAGCTTTTCGGCGATCCGGTAGATCGGCAGTTGGGCTTCGCAGAGCATTTGCTTGGCCCGCTCGAAGCGCAGCTCGTCCAGCAAGTCCTGGTAGCTGCAACCCAGGCCCTTGAGGTGTCGGCGCAAGGTGCGTGCCGAGCAGTTCATCTGTTCGGCCAGGCCTTCCAGGCCGGGGGCGGCGTCCAGTTGGGCGTCGAGCAGTTGGCGGATTCGCCCGAGCCAGGCCTGGCGGCCGGTGAATTCGGTGTTTTGCCGGCGGCAGCGTTCGGCCATGGCCTGGTGCGTGATCGGGTCGGCCAGCGGCAGCGGTTGTGCGAGCCAGCGCCGGTCGAAGGCGAACGCATTGTCGAGGCTGTCGAACTGCACCGGGCAATCGAAGCAGGTCCCATAGCGCCCTTGGTAATCGGGCGCCGGGTGTTCGAAGCGCGCCGCGTGCAGGGGCAGCGGGTGGCCGAGCAGGTCGTTGCAGATGACTTTCAGCGAAACCATGCAGAACTCGGCATTGAACGCGGCCAGGGCCGGGTCCTCCCGGTAGTTGCTGGCGCTGAACCAGATGTGCTCGCCGTCTTCCACCAGGCTCAGGTCGAAAAGTGTTCCCAATAGCGCCGGGTAGCGCAGCGCCAGTTGCAGGGCGTCACCTAAGGTGGCACTGGTGAGCAGGGCATAGCCGAGCATGCCGTAGGACGAAACGTGCATGCTGCGCCCCAACTCCAGGCCGATGTCGCGCTTGAGGGCCACGGCGTTGGCGCAGACCTGCAGTTCCTGGTTGGTGGTGATGCGCGTGTCGGCGCGGCTCAGGTCCGCCGGGCTGATGCCGCTGCCGGCCAGCAATACCTCACCGGACAGCCCTTCGTGTTCAAAGGTGCTGAGGACCAGGGAGACGGCGTTAAGGGTGGTGAGGTGGGAATGCAGCATGTCCGTTTCCAGCCTTGGGAAGCTGGAAACGGAGCAAGTTATATGCCGGGTACTTTAGTGTGACGTCGCTGTTGTGGCGAGGGAGCTTGCTCCCGCTGGGCTGCGCAGCAGCCCCCAACAGGCAACCGGCTCTATCCAGGTCAAATGGCGCTGTCTGCTTTACGACTGCTGCGCAGCCGAGCGGGAGCAAGCTCCCTCGCCACAAAAGCCCCTCACCACAAGTTGATGGAGGGCCGTGTCAGATAAGCTCACCACACAGATCCAGCTCAACCAGCCGCCGAACCTCTTCCACCGCCAGCCCGGCGCCAATCAACGCCTGCAACTTGCCGAACGCCGCCTCGCGGGTCATGCCGCCGCCGGACAGCACGCCGACCCCGCGCAAACGGCTGCCGGCCTCGTAGACGTCCAGCTCGACGCCGCCTTCATGGCATTGCGTCACCGCTACGACCACCACGCCATTGTCCCGTGCCCGCGCCAGGCTGGCGAGGAAGGCCGGGTTGTCGCTTGGCCCGGTGCCGCTGCCGTAGCATTCCAGCACCAGCCCCTTTACGCCGCTGCCCAACAGGCCGTCGACGATTTCGGCGCTGATGCCGGGGAATAGCGGCAGCGCGGCGACATTTGCCAGCTGCTTGGGCTGGTCGTAATTCAATTGCGCAGACAAGGACGCGGCTTTCACGCCACCGCCCTGGCGCTCCAGGCGCTTGAACGGATGGCGACCGAAGCTGCGCACCTTCGCGCAGCGGGTCGGCGCCAGCAGCTCACCGTGGAAATACAGATGCACGCCCGGCGCCAGGCCCTGGCCGAGGGCGACCAGCGCGCCGCTGAGGTTTTCCCAGGCATCGCTGTCGGTCACGCCGGCCGGCAGCATCGAGCCGGTAAAGCACACTCGTGCATGCAGGCCCAGCAGTTGGAAACTCATGGCCGCGGCACTGTAGGCCAGGGTGTCGGTGCCGTGCAGGATCAGCACGCTGTCGCAGCCCTGCACATCCACGGCATCGACCACCGCTTCGCGCAGTTGCTGCCAGTACGCCGGGGTCATGTTGGCGCTGTCGATCAGCGGCGCCATTTCCCGGAAGCGCCATTGCGGAATGACGAGTTCGGGCTGGCTGTGCAGGTAGTCGCGCATCCGCGCTTCGAAGCCGGACGCCGGGGCCAGGCCGTTGGCGCTGGCCTGCATGCCGATGGTGCCGCCGGTATAGAGCACCATGACGTGCTGGGCGGCAGGGTAAGAGGCGGAATTCATTGATGGGTCTCCTGGACGAATACACCTTGCGCCGCAGCATGCCTGCGTGCGCAAGGTGTGTCACGTCGAGTGGCAGGACGCCACTCGTTGCGGTCTGTCGCGGGGGGGGGGGGGGGGGAAACAACAAAGGGGAGACGAAGCGCGTTC